>CAZRYP010000018.1:0-18748 GCA_964604295.1 uncultured Treponemataceae bacterium | reverse complement strand
CGTCTCTTGAGCGTCCTCATGCGGGATGACGAGGAAAGCTTCCGCGCATTCACCAGAAAGTCGAAGGCCGTGAGCAACGCCATCCTCCTCGGGATGATAGCGGCAGGCATCCTTCTCCTCGGCTATGTCTACATCGTGGCCAATTCCATCACAAAACCCATAAGGAAGCTTGCCAAAGCCTCCGAAAAACTCGCCAGGGGGGAAATGGACGTCGATCCCGTCCAGGTGAAGTCGAGGGACGAAGTCGGGGTCCTCGCCGAAAGCTTCCACGTCATGAGCGCGAGCATAAGGGCGTACATCGAGGGGCTGAAGGAGAAGGCCGAACTCGAAAAAAGGCTCCATGACGAGGAAACCAGCCTCCTTACGATGGGCAAGGCCCTCAGGGAAGCCCAGTTGATGAATCTCCAGGACCAGATGCGCCCTCACTTCCTCTTCAACGCCCTGAATTCCATCGCGCGCAACGCCCTGCTCGAACATGCGCCCGCCACCGAGAAGCTCACGATTTCGCTCGCGAGGCTCCTTCGCTCCACGATGAAGGAGGGAGGTCCCTATGTCCCTCTCGGGGAGGAAGTGGATATCGTGCGCGAGTACCTGGGTTTCCAGAAGGCCCGATTCGGCGAAAGGCTGGACTGGAGACTGGAGTTCGACGCGACCCTCGGCGATATCAGGGTGCCGCGGTTTCTCCTCCAGCCTCTCGCCGAAAACGCGGTGAGGCACGGCGTCGAGCCCAAGGAAGGCAATACCCGGATCCTCGTCTCGGTCCGGAAGAGGGGGGACAAGATCAAGGCCCTCGTCATAGACACGGGACTCGGCATCGCCCCGGAAGCGCTCCTCCGCCTGCGCGGCCTCATCAGGAACGCCTCGCCTCTCCGTGCAGAATCGGCCGCCAACGAAGGCCTCCTGGCCGGCGCCGGAATCGGGTTGGCCAACGTGGCCATGCGTCTCCAGCTCCTCTATGGCCAGGAAGGCTCCATCAGGCTTTATTCCAGGCCGGGCAAGGGAACCCTCGTCAGGCTTTCGATCCCGATGAAAGGAGTGCCGCGGTGGCCAGAATCCTGATCGCCGACGACGAGGACCTCGAAAGGGCGGCCCTGCGCTACATCATAACCGGAAGCGGCCTCGAATCCGAATTCCTGATAGATGAGGCCAGGAACGGAAACGAAGCGCTGGAACTTGGCAGGACGGGAACCTACGATGTTCTCTTCCTGGACGTCAAGATGCCGGGCCTCGACGGCCTCCGCGCCGCGGAAGAACTGAGGAAGGCGGGCGTCCTTTCGCCCATCGTCATCGTATCGGCCTTCGACACCTTCGAATACGCGCAGAAGGCCATACGGATCGGAGTCTATGAGTACCTGCTCAAGCCCGCCGGCTCCGACGAAGTGATATCGGCCCTCAAGCGCTCCCTGGAATGGAACAGAGAGCCCGAAGCCCTCTCCAGGAAGAGGGATGAATCGATTTCCGCCATTTCTGGGGCCGCGAGGAAGCTCGAGGATTCGCTCGCCGCCCAGATGAGGGGCGGGAGCCTGGGCGGGGCCGCCATCAGGGAATATGAAAACCTTTCTTCCCTGACCGACTCGCCCCGCTCGGTCATCGCCTTCAGGATCCAGCTGAATTCCGGGGCTGGCAGCCTCTCAGTGGAAAAAGCCCTCGTGAATGGGGTCCTGGGGGCAGCCGAAAAGGCTCTCGAACATTCCCGCAAGATCATCAAGGCCGAATCGGGCGACCGCGGCTTCATTCTTGTGTATGGACCGAAGTCTCCATCCGGCGTCGCCGCGGTTCTAGCGGAGGAAAGAGCCGGAGGTGAAGGCAGAGTCCTTTCGAGCGGTTTTCAGAAGAACCTGCGCGGCGATCCGCTCTGGCCTCTCGTCGAGCGGATGAACCTGAAATTGAGGGACAGCGCTCCCTGCGCGATGCTTTGCGGCCTGGCCGGACCATCCCTCGAGGATACCGACACGCTTTTTTCCCGGGCCTTCGAAGGTTCGAGGCTGGCTTCCCCGGAATGCCCCGCCGTTCGGCTGGCCTCGCTCCCCAGGAGCGGGGAGGGCGAGGCCATACAGATCGGGCCGGCAGACCCCAAGTCCAGAAGCCTGGGCATGAGAGCCCTCGATTTCATAAAGGGCGGTTACTCCCGGGAGCTCACCCTCGTTTCCGCCGCCGAGGAACTGGGCGTCAACCCATTCCACCTCTCCCACGCGATCTCCAGGGAGCTCGGCATCGGATTCAGCGAATTGCTTCGCCGCGTCCGCGTCAACAGGGCCAAGGAGCTGATGATAGGAGGGGGAAGCATCAAGGAAGCGAGCTATCTGGTCGGCTTTTCCGATCAGGCCTATTTCTCGAGGGTCTTCAAGAAGATCGAAGGCCAGAATCCCAAGCGTTTTATCGAGCAGACCGCAAAAAAGTACAAAAAATAGCCAAAACTATACAAGACCGCGGATGCATTGCAGGAGCGAAACTGAGTGCAGGCTGCCGTGCAGCCGTATTTTCCAAGGAGGAAACACCATGAAGAAGGGAAAGTTCATTCTCGCTTTGATGCTCGTTCTGGCCGTGCTGATGCCCGTCCAGGTTTTTGCCCAGAAAACGGTCGTCCTGAGGCTGGCCGAAACCCATCCCAAGGGCTATCCCACCGAGATGGGCGATGAGGAATTCGCCAGACTCGTGAAAGAGCGCTCCGGCGGCAGGATCGTCATCGAAGTCTATCCCGGCAGCCAGCTTGGCCAGGAAAAGGCCGTCATAGAGCAGGTACAGTTCGGCGCTATCGATCTCACCCGCGTCTCCCTCAGCGTGACCTCGAGCTTCGTGCCCAAGCTCAACGCCTTCCAGATGCCCTACCTCTACAGGGACGAAGCCCACATGTGGAAGGTCCTGAACGGCGAAATCGGCAAGAGCCTGCTCGCCAGCCTCGAGCCCTTCGGCTTCATCGGCCTCGGCTGGTTCGAGGGCGGATCGCGCAACTTCTACAACTCCAAGCGCCCGATCAGGACGCCGGCCGATCTCAAGGGTCTCAAGATCCGCGTCCAGGAAAGCGAACTCATGATGGGACTGGTTTCCGCCTTCGGCGCCATCCCCACACCGATGGCATACGGCGAAGTCTACTCGGCCCTCCAGACCGGCGTCGTCGACGGAGCCGAGAACAACTGGGCATCCTACTTCTCGACCAGCCATTTCGAGGTAGCGAAATATTATACCCTCGACGAGCACACCAGGGTTCCCGAGATCATCATCGGTTCCAAGATTTCCCTTGGGAGACTCTCCAAGGCCGACCAGGATCTCATCCGCCAGGCGGCGGCCGACGCGGTCGAATTCCAGCGCTCGGAGTGGGCTAAATACGAGCAGATCTCCATCGACAAGGTGAAGGCGGGCGGATCCCAGGTTACGACGATCTCCGACAAGGCCCCCTGGAGCGCCCTCATGGCTCCCCTCTATGCCAAGCAGAGCAAGGAAATCCAGGATTTCATCAAGCAGATCCAGGCAGTCAAGTAAGAGAGCCATTCTGCGGAAGAACCGCGGTCCGGTCCAAGGCCATAAGGCCTTCCGCCGGACCGCCTTTTCGTCAACGCCGCCCATTGCCGGCACAGGATTACCACATGAAAGACCTGATATTGAAAGCCATCAATTTAATCCACATTCTCTTGGTCGAGCTGGCGAACGTCTTCATTATAGCGATGGTCCTCATCGTCTCGGCGAACGTCGTGATGCGCTATGTCTTCAACAGCGGGATCTACTGGTCCGAGGAAGTGGCCCTCCTCCTCTGCGTCTGGTTCATTTTCATCTCCCTGGGGCTGGGCATAAAGCAGAGACTCAATATCGTCATCAATCTCATGCCCAGGGAAAAGATGAAGGGCTGGATAAACACGGCTCTCGATTGGCTGACGAACCTGATCGTCATCGCCATAGGGCTCGTCTTCATCGTCTACGGCGGCAGACTCGTCAGATTCACGATGACCTCCATCATGCCCGCCACCCGTTGGCCGGCCGGCATACTTTATGCCATCGTGCCCTTCGCCGGCATCACCATGACGCTCGAGTCCCTGCTTCATATCCTGAAGTGGGACACCTATGACAAGGCTATCGACGAATACCTCTCCGGGGAGGGTAAGCTGAAGAATATTTTTGGAGGTTCCCATGAGTGATCCCGGAATCGCGACCATCATCCTGCTGGGAGGCTTTTTCCTCCTGATGTTCCTGCGGGTTCCCATCACCTTCTCCCTGGCCATCGTATCGATCATCACCGCGACCTTCCTCAAGATACCCCTGATGGCGATAGTCCAGCAGATGGTGCAGGGAGTCCGGTCATTTTCCCTCCTCGCCATACCATTTTTCATCATATCGGGCGAGATGATGGGGAAGGGCGGGATAGCGCGCAAGCTCATAGATTTCGCGAACGTTCTCGTGGGACGCGTGAGGGGCGGCCTGGCCATGGTCAATGTCGTGGAATCCATGTTTTTCGGGGGCATCTCCGGTTCGGCGGTGGCCGATGTCGCATCCACGGGAACGATCATGATCCCCATGATGAAGATGCAGGGATACGACGACGACTTTTCGGTCGCTATCACCGTGACGAGCGCCACCCAGGGCATCATCATTCCACCCAGCCACAATATGATTCTCTATTCCCTCGCGGCGGGCGGCGTCTCCGTGGGACGGCTCTTCCTGGGCGGCTTCCTCCCTGGCATCAGCCTGGGCATTTCGCTCATGATCGTCTCCTACATCATCGCGATAAAGAGGAATTACCCCAAGGGCGAGAAGATATCCATCAGGCAGGCTCTGCATACGTTCAGGGATGCCTCCCTGGGCCTCCTTACCGCGGTTATCATCATCGGCGGCGTCGTGTCGGGCATTTTTACCGCCACCGAGTCCGCGGCCATCGCGGTGATATACGCCTTCATCATTACCTTCTTCGTGTACAGGGAAATTCCGCTTCGGGCGATGAAAGGCATTCTCTACAACTCGCTCAAGACCCTGGCCATGGTGATGGCCTTGATCGCCTCCGCGAGCGCTTTCGGCTGGCTGATGGCCTACCTCAGGATTCCCGCCAAGGCCACCGAACTCCTCCTTTCCGTCTCGACCAACAAGTATGTCCTTCTTCTCCTCATAAACATCCTTCTCCTCCTCCTGGGGATGATCATGGATATGGCCCCCCTGATACTCATCGTCACGCCCATTCTTTTCCCAGTCGTGGTGACGAGCCTCGGGATGTCTCCCATCCACTTCGGGATCATGCTCATGCTGAACCTGGCCATAGGATTATGCACTCCCCCCGTCGGGTCAGCCCTCTTCGTCGGCTGCGCGGTGGGAAAAATTTCCGTCGAACGGGCGGCCAAAGCCATGCTTCCCTTCTATGCGATCATGTTCGTTGTGCTTATGCTGGTAACATATATTCCCGTGATAACGATGTTCATACCGAACCTCGTCATGCCGGGAAACTGACAGGAGTCCCTATGTCATTCATCGAATCCATGTTTTCGCTGGAAGGAAAAACGGCCGTCATAACCGGCGGCGGAGGCGGAATTCCGGGCAACCTGGCCATAGCCTTCGCCAGGGCCGGCGCCACCGTGGTCCTCTGGGGCCGCGGCACGAATCACCCGATGAAGGAGGCCGCGAGTCAAGTCGCCGACGCCGCCGGCACGGGTAGGATCTTCGCCGTCACCGTCGATACGGCCTCGAGGGAAGCATGCGAGGACGCCCTCGCGGAATCCGAGAAGCTGGCGGGAAGCCCTCCCGACATATTGGTGAACGGAGTCGGCGGCAACAGGGGCAAGACGGCCTTCGTCGATCTGGACGAATCCCTCTTCAAGGATATCCTCGAACTCAACCTCATGGCCGGCCTCGTGACGCCCACGAGGGTCTTCTCCCGCTATTGGATAGGGAAGGGCATCAGGGGCTGCGTCATCAACATGACCTCGATGACGAGCTACAAGGCCCTCTCGGGGACATGGGCCTACAATGCCGCGAAAGCCGGCGTCCTCAATCTCAACGAAGCCCTCGCCAGGGAGCTCGCGCCCCACGGCATAAGGGTGAATGCCATAGCCCCGGGATTCTTTGTGGGCAATCAGAACCGGGCGCTCCTGATCGACGAAAAGACGGGCGACCTCACCGCGAGGGGCAAGTCCATCGTCGCTCGGACTCCCTTCGGGCGTTTCGGAAAATTCGAGGAACTCTGGGGAGCCGCGCTCTTTCTGGCGAGCGACGCGGCTTCGGGTTTCGTCACGGGAGTGAGCATCCCCGTCGACGGCGGCTATCTGACGGACAACATATGAAAGCCTTCATGGACGAAGATTTCCTCCTCGATACGGAGACGGCGAGAAAGCTCTACCACGAGGACGCCGCCGGCCTTCCCATCTTCGATTACCACTGCCACCTTTCTCCCAGGGAAATCGCCGAGGACAAGCCTTTCGCCGATATCGCGGAGATTTGGCTCAAGGGCGACCACTACAAGTGGAGAATCATGCGGTCCAACGGAGCCGACGAGGCCCTCTGTTCGGGGAACGCATCCTGGTCCGACAAGTTCCTGGCATTCGCCCGCGCCCTCGAGCAATCGCCCGGCAATCCTCTCCTCCACTGGTCCCACCTGGAGCTCCAGAGGACATACGGGATACAGGAGGCGCTTACCGCCGATAACGCCCTTGCCATACGCGAGCGCGCCAACGCCGTCATCAGGGAGAGGGGCGACTCGCCCAGGACCATGCTGAAGCACTACGATGTGGCCGTCGTCTGCACGACGGACGACCCGGCCGACGATCTGCGCTGGCATGACGCGATAGCCGCCGATGCCTCGGCGGGGACGGCCGCGGCCGCCTCGGGCGGCAAAGTGGCGCGCATTCTGCCAGCCTTCCGTCCAGACAAGGCCATGAACGCCCAGGACGCGGCAGCATGGAAAAGCTACGCCGCGACCCTCGGCGCCGCGGCGGGTATCGAGATAAGGACCTTCGTCGACCTGATCGAAGCCATCGGCCGACGCCACGCCTTCTTCCACGCCCGGGGCTGCAGGCTCTCTGACCACGCCATCATCGTGCCTCCCTTCGCGCCCGCCACGGGGGAGGAGCTCGATTCGATCATCACGTCCCTCCTTTCCGGAAGGAGCATCGACGCCCTCGGGCGCGAAAGGCTCGCCACCGCCGTCCTCCTCCATGTCGCGCGGCTCAACGCCCGCGCGGGCTGGACCATGCAGCTCCATATCGGGGCCCTCAGGAATATCAATTCCCGGCTTTTCGCCTCCTATGGGCCGGACGGAGGCTGCGACACCATTTCCGACGCCGTCATAATCTCCCCTCTGGCATCCTTCCTCGATCTCCTGGATACGGAGGGTAGCCTTCCCAAGACCATCCTCTACTCCCTCGACGATACGAAAAACGTCAGCCTGGCCGTCCTGGCCCAGTGCTTCGCGGGCAGCTACGGGGGATCGGCGGCACGCGGAGCCATCGCGGGCAAGATGCAGTACGGGGCTGCCTGGTGGTACAACGATCACCTGGACGGCATGGAGCGCCATCTCGTCCAGTCGGCTTCCGTGGGTGTCGTGGGGCGCTGGGTGGGCATGCTCACCGATTCCCGCTCCTTCCTCTCCTATCCCAGGCATGAGTATTTCAGGCGCATCCTCTGCGGGGTGGCCGGCCGATGGGTAGAAGCGGGGGAACTGCCCGCCGAGGACAGCTATGCCCGGGCCCTCGTGCGCAATGTAAGCTGGTTCAACGCCAGGGATTATTTCGGCATCGATGTGCCGCTCTGGGCCAAGTCGGTGAAGTGACTCGGGCGATCGCCGCCAAGGCGGCCGCGTGAAAAGAAAAAGCTGCCCGGGCGACCGGGCAGCTTTTTTAATCGAGCGGGGAAAAGTCCGGCTTGGGTAGCCCGGCTTCCCCTTTCGTCCTATTTTTCTGTATCGGTCATGCCCGCCACGAACTGTTTCTGCATGACGAGGACGACGATGACGGGCGGAAGCATGGCGAGGAGGGTCGTGGCCATGACTATCTGCCACTCTATGGCCGAATCCTGGGAGGAAAGGATGCGGTTGATGCCGATCAGGAGGGTGTAATAGCTCTCCTTCGTCGTGATCAGGAGGGGCCAGAGGTACTGGTTCCATCCGTAGATGAACTGGATGACGAACATCGCGGCGATAGGGGTACGCGTCATGGGTATGAGGATGGAGCGGAAGAACTGCATCGACGTGGCGCCGTCGATTTGCGAGGCTTCCGCTATCTCGCGCGGGATCGACATGAAGAACTGCCTGAAGAGGAAGACCGCGGTGGCGGACACGATCATGGGAAGGATGAGCCCGGCGTAGGTATTCATCAGCCCCATCTGGGATATGACCTTGTAGGTGGGCATGATGCGCACTTCCACGGGGAGCATCAGGGTGATGAAAATCGCCCAGAAGCAGAATTTCCTGCCCTTGAAGTTGAAAAAGACGATGGCGAAGGCGGCCAGGAGGGAGACCGCGATTTTGCCTACCGATATGCCCATGGCCATGATGAAGGAGTTCTTCATCATGGTGAAGGCGGAGGCGCCGAGGTTCTTGGCGCCCTCGAGAAGGGCCCTCGTGTAGTTCGTGATCATCTGGTTGCCCGGAAGGAGCGGCATGGGAGCAGAGATGATCTCCTGGGAGGTTCTCGTCGAGGCCACGAATACCAGGTAGATGGGGAAGATGATGATGATGATCGCCAGCCAGAGAACTATGTGGGGGAAGAATTTGCTCGCCTTGGATTGCTGTATCATGGTTTCATTCCCTCAGTAGGTTACTCTCCGCTCTATGAAGCGGAACTGGAATACGGTAAGCCCGATGACCAGGATCATCAGGACGACCGATTGGGCCGAGGATCCGCCCAGATCGAGGTTGATCACGCCGTCGCGCCAGGCCTTGTAGACGAGGATGTGGGTGCTCTTGCCTGGCCCGCCTGCCGTGACTTGGTGGATCACGGGGAAGGTCTCGAAGAATCCGTAGACGAGGTTCATCACGAGAAGGTAGAAGGTGGTGGGCGAGAGCATCGGGAAGATGATCTTCCAGAACCTCTTCGTCGGTCCCGCCCCGTCTATGGCCGCCGCCTCGACGAGCTGGATGGGCACGCTCTGCAGGCCTGCGAGGAAGAAGACGAAATTGTAGGATATTTGCTTCCATGCCGCCGCCACCGTGATCAGGATGAAGGCGTGGTTGAAGTTGAGCAGGTGATTCCAGTCGAGGCCCATCCTGTTCTTCAGGAACCAGGCCACGACGCCCACGTTCGGGTTGAACATGAAGAGCCAGAGCACGCCGGCCACCAGGGTAGCCACGGCGTAGGGCCATATCATCATGGTCTTGTAGAAAGATCCGAAGCGTACCTTCTTGTTGGTCTGGATGGCGAGGAAAAGGGCTAAGGTCATGGCCGAGAGGGCGACGGCGACGGCGAAAGCCACCGAAACCCGAAAGGAAGCCCAGTAGTCGGGGTCGGAGAACAGCTTCGTGTAATTTTCGAGGCCAACGAAGATGACCCTTCCACCAAAGGGGTCCTGGAGAAAGAAGGACTGCCAGATTCCCTGGGCGGAGGGCCAGAAGAAGAAAGTGAAGACGATGACCATCTGCGGAAGCACAAGGAAATAGGGCAGACTCTTGGATGGGAACTCATACTGTTTCGACATGATTCATCCTACACGGCTGATTTCTCGTCGGAGGCTGGGCTCTCCGGTATCGCGCTGACCTCGACCTTTAAATAGGGCCGCCCTGAGGCGGCCCTATGATTATACCATGAATCTCGCTCGGGAGAGCAGCCTATTTGTTGAGGCGCTCGAAATCGCGAAGAGTCTTGTTGCCGTCGGCCACCATCTTGGCGAGGCCGTCCTTGACGGAGATCTTGCCGGCGAGGATGTCTTCCCAGACCTGGTCCTCGATTTCGCGGATGATGTTGAAATTGCCGAAGCGGATGCCCAGGGTGTTGCCGGTAGGGGCCTTGTTGAGCAGCTGCTTGATGGCCACTTCGGGTCCCGGGTTGGTCTTGTAGAAGCCGAGGGACTTGGTGTACTCGTAGGCGGCCATCGTGATGGGCAGGTAGCCGGTGTTCATGTGCCACAAGGCTTGGATCTCGGGCGTGGAGAGGAAGGAGAAGAATTCTGCCGTCGCCTTGTACTCGGCCTTCGACTTGCCGTTGAACACCCAGAGGCTCGCGCCGCCGATGATGGAGTTCTGGGGGGCGCCCGGAACTTCGGGGTAGTAGGGAAGCATCGCGACGCCGAAGTCGAACTTGCAGTTCGTCTTCATGTTGCCGTAGCTGCCTACCGAGGCGAAAGCCATGCCGACCTGGCCGGTCTGGAAGAGGGGCTGGGCCTTGCCTTCGCGTCCGCCGTACACGAACACCTTTTCCTTGCTGAGGTCATAGATGCTCTGGAGGTGCTTCTGGACGAGGGGCGAATTGAAGACGAGCTGGGTGTCGAGGCCATCGAAGCCGTTGTTCCTCGTGCCGAAGGGGAGATTGTGCCAGGCTGCGAAGTTCTCGAGCTGGATCCAGGAGACCCAGTCCGTCGTGAAACCGCCGGTCATGCCGGAAGCCTTGAGCTTCCTGGCAGCATCGAAGAACTCGGGCCAGGTGGCGGGGGCCTTTTCGGGATCGAGACCGGCCTTCCTGAACGCGTCCTTGTTGTAGTACATGACGGCCGTCGACGAGTTGAAGGGCATGGAGAGCATTTCGCCCTTGGATGTCGAATAGTAGCCCGTGATGGTGGGGATGTAGGCCTTGGGGTTGAACTTCTCGCTGTTTTCGGCCATGAGCTGGTACACCGGCTTCACGGCGCCCTTGGCGGCCATCATTGTGGCCGTTCCGACTTCGTAGACCTGGATGATCGCCGGGGCGGCGCCTGAACGGAAGGCCGCGATGCCGGCATTCATCGTCTCGCTGTAGGAACCCTTGAATACGGGGACGACCTTGTAGTCTTTCTGGCTTGCGTTGAATTTGTCCGCTATGGTGCGGACCATTTCGTCGTTCTTTCCGGCCATGGCGTGCCAGAATTCGACGGTCGTCTGGGCGTAGGCGCCGGCGACCATAAGGAAGACCATTGCCACCAGTGCAATTTTCCTCATCAGTATGCCTCCTTGAAATCTTGGAACGGGCTTAGAGTCCGTCTGTACGATCATTAGATTAAACCGATAAACGCATACTGGCAACAGATAATTTGTCAATACTCCGTGTGATTCCGGTTAGTTCTCCCCGAGGCTCATCAGCGGACCGAGGGCCGGCCCAAAACCTCGAGCGCCCTGTCGGGGAAATCGGTGATGAGCCCTGTCACGCCCCACCTGACGAGCCTCTCCATGTCCGCTTTCTCGTTGGGAGTCCAGACGAAGACGTCGAAACCGGCCTCCCTCACTTTCTTCACTGTCGCTTCGTCCAGGTAGCGGTGATTGGGATTGAGGGCCATCGCTCCCATGCGCTGGAGGGCGGAGACGGGATCGGCTATGGGCTTGTCGACGAGGGCCGCGATCCTGATTTCGGGAAGGGCTTTCTTCATCCTCAGGAGGTATGCGTGATTGAAAGAGGAGACCACGACCGATCCGCTCATCCCCATCGCCTTGACGAGGTCGGCCGTCTTTTCGACGATCCAGGGGTCGCAGTCGCGGCCGGTCGCGTCCTTGATCTCGATATTGACATTCCAGCCGTTTTCCTTCGTCAGTTCCAGGGCTTCGGCGAGGGTGGGGACCCTGATGCCGACGAAGGAATCCAGGTCCTGTTTCGTGACGCGGCCGGCCGCTATCTGCCTGAACTGGTCGGCCTTGGCATACCAGGAACCCGCGTCGAGGCTCTTGATCTCGGCGAGGGTGAAATCATACACCGTCCATGGGCTCCGGTTCGGAAAGAGTTCATCGGCGTCCGTGGTTCTGGCCAGGGTGTCGTCGTGCATGACGACCAGGTCGCCGTCCGACGATGCCGCAACATCGAGCTCCCAATAATCGGCGCCGCTGTCGTAGCCCTTCTGGGCCGCGGGAAGGGTATTTTCCGGGGCTATTCCCCTGAAGCCGCGATGAGCCATGACGAGTACATTCGAAGTTGCGGGCATAGTGTTTTCCTTTGTCGTCGCTCCGTCCGGATTCCGGATGACCGACGATGCGCAGGCTGCCAGGGCGACGGTCAGAAGACCGCAGGAAAGCGAAATGGCCATGAATCCTTGGGAAAATGCTACAGCATGCGGATCGCGGCCTGACGTTCCCGGTCTCGAGCGTTTCATGCCCCTATCCTACGATGAACGGCATGGAGGTTCAAGGCATGGGCTTCCCGGCTTTTCGAAAGTTGTTTGTATTGAGGCCTCATTCAGGCTATCATGGTATCATGAGCGAAACCGCCGCGGTCGAGATTTCCGCTTCAGCTTCCTATGGGGTCCAGAGGATCATCTGGTCCTTCGCCACAGATCCCAGGCAGAGGCAATTGACGACATATTCTCCTGTCCATGATACGGGATACAAGCTGGAAGGGCTCCTCGCCACGCAGGACGGACTTGTCCTCGAAAAGGGTAGGGCCAAGGGCACGATGGAAACCGAAGCGGTCGGGGCTCCCCCCTTCGACTGGCTCGTCCCCTGGTGGAATGCCGACACGGCGGGGAAGGGCTTCATCGAAATATTCCTGCAGGCGGAAACCGTAGCCGGATGGTCGCCCTGGTATCCCATGGGGCATTGGTCTCAGGCGGCCTTCAGCAGTTCGGGGGGGGACGGGATCGCCAAGGTGGATACCGATACCCTTGTCCTTGCCTCCAAGGCGGGCCGATTCAAGCTCAGGGTCGAACTCTCGTCGGGCGAAGACGGGGGGGGCGACGCGATCCTCAGGCGCCTGGGCGTCATTTCCCGCGACCGGGGCATGGAGCGTCCCCCCACGCGGCACTACCTCCTTCAGGAGAGCTCTATCCCCGTGCCGTGCAGATCCCAGAAAATCGAAGCCGCGGGGATCCGCGGAAGGATCTGTTCCCCCACCTGCGCGGCCATGGCCCTGCAGTCCCACGGCATCGTCCTGCCCACGGCCTTCGTGGCCGCCGACTGCTACGACGCCGGAGCGAAGATCTACGGGAATTGGCCTTTCAATGTCGCCTCGCTCTGGAGGCTGGGGGCGCGGGCCAGGCTGGATTTCTTTCCCAACATGGAAATGGCCGCGGCCGTACTCGCTTCCGGCAGGATCCTTATCGCGAGCATAAAGTTCGCCGAGGGACAACTTTCGGGCGCGCCGATTCAGAAGACAAGCGGGCACCTTGTGCTCCTGACGGGTTTGAGAAAGGAAAAATCGGGCGAGTTCGTCGTCCTGGTGAACGATCCGGCGGCCTCCCATCCCGAGGATGTGCGGCGCCAGTACAAGCTTGCCGAATTCGAGAGCGCCTGGGCCGGGGTCGCCTATGTCATCGAGGGACGAAGGTAGGGAAGGCCGTCCCGAACCTGCCGGTTCATGGCAGGAGAGGCAGGGATTGAAGCGCCCTCGTGTGGGGATAATGATTCCTCAGGATTTCGATGAGGCCGGCGGCCTCTTCTGTCTTTCTCAGCCGAAGGAAGGACTGGGCCTTGATCCTGAAAGCGTCGAATACGAGCTTGTTGTCGAAGCGCCCGAGATTTTCCTCCGTGGCCCAGTCGTCCACGAGCGCGAGCGCCTTGTCCCTTTGCGACGGTACGGACAGGTTGAGCTTCCTGGCCGCCTCGATGTCGCCGGCAAGGGCCGGATATCCCGCCGATGTCTGAAGGGCGAGGAAGACGGCCGCTGCGGCGAAGACGGCGAAGGCCAGTCCGAGGAGGATTTTCCACGGAATGCCTCTTCCCGGCCGGATCCGGCCCAATATGAAAGCAGCCGGCAGGGTGAGTATGCTCAGGATGATGCCGGCGATCTCCCAACCCGTCCGGCCGTAGAATAGCTCCACCTCGCCGGTTTCGGGGAAGATGAGCATGAATCCGGGCGACACCGGATAGATCTTCTCCCCTTTTCGGGATTTCCAGCCGGGCGCGTAGGATATCCTGATATAGTGCGGCTTCCCGGGCGATGAGGTCCGGAAGCGTATCGAGAAATTGTCCACATGCTCTTGCGTCACGACGCTTTCCACTTCGGCGGCCGTCGCCGCCCGCCCCGGACCGGCAGCGGCGGCTCCGGACGCAGCCGCGGCGACGGCCGCTTTCGCGAGGAACACTTCCCTGAATTCCCCGTAGCCGCCCCATGCGCCTCCCGATTTTTTCGCCGCCGCGGCGAGGGCGCCGTCCGCGAAGCCCGAACTGACGAAGGGATACTCGTAGAGTTCATACTCCCTGAAGAAACGGTAGAAATCGGCCCTGAGGCCGCCTGCCCCAGGATCCACGATGGAGAGGGCGCCTTCGGGCAGCACTCCGACATAGCCGTCCCGATACCCCAGGAACCTGAACACGGAGAACTTGCCCGTCTCCGAGTCGAGGGCGAAATCCGGATGGGCGGCGAACATCCCCTTGATCTCCTCCGAATGCGTCACGATATAGCGCGCGTTCAGGAGGGAAAATCGAGCGGGCCAGGAAGCGGGATCTATCTCCGAATAGATGCGCTCGGCTTCCGGATCCACGGGATTGGGCGAATAGCTGCTCTGAAGGTAGGTGGCCGCCCTGGCCATCATGCTCGAACCGTAATGGATGCCTTCGGATGTGGGATGCCCCGTGAACAGCGATAGGTTTTCGAAAGCCCTCTCCGAGCCGAAATCCTTGTTGTCGCGCTGGTCCTGCTTTTCCCAGAGAAAGCGCCCCTCGTCCGGGCTGCCCTTATAGGTTTCTCCGAGCTTTTTCATGGATTCCCATTCGGCCTTGGCCTCGTATCCTGAATAATTCCAGCGAAACCATGCGGGGGAGTTCCTGGCCATGGCCGAGGCACCGGCGCAGGCCACAGCCGCGAGCACCAGGGCCGCCAGCGAGGGCAGGGCCGATTCGAGGATCTTGACGCGGCTTTCCCGCCCTCCCGCCCCGGGGAAAGGCGAATCGATCCGGGAGAGGAGATTCTCGCAGAGCATCGAGGCGCCGAGGGCGCAGAGGAGCAGCGCCGCGGGTATGAAGCGAATATCCGGCATGCCCAGCCCCGGCGCCGCGAAGAACAGGAAAGCGCAGGCCGTCAGCGAATAGAGGATGAATGCCTGGAAGCTCCTGTCGCCCCGGGACAGCTTCTTCGATCGCGAGGCGACCAGAAATGCCAGGGCGAGGGGAGCCCATACCCAGACCAGAGTCTGCCTCGCCAGGTCCTCGAGGGAGGAAAAGCGCCAGATGATGCTTATGGGCTGGGCCCAGGCCCGGGTCGCCGCCATCGGCAGAAGCCAGAAGGCCATCAGCAGGAAAGCGATCCCGTAAGTCGTCAGCATCCTGAGCGTCGTCCCGGCATCCTCGCGTCCGGATTCCGAGTCCCGCGTCCTGGCCTTGCGCTTCCTGAGAAGTTTCGGAAACATCCCGAACGCGGGAAAGAAGGGCAGGAAGAACGCCGGCATGAAGACGAAAAAATGCGAAAGGCCGATGAGTCCGAGGAGGAGCCCGGAGAGGATTCCCCTGCGGTGCCTTCTCGCGTCCGCGACGATCGACGCCGCGAGGAGGGGAAGGAGGGCTATGGCCCAGGAAAAGCAGAATTCGCCCGCGAAAGTGGAGAGCCAATTCCCCCCGAAGATGGAATAGGATTCGTTGAAGAGAAAGAGAAGGCTCAGGGCCGAGGCCAGTCCTCCCGCACGCTTCCTGCCTGAAATGGAGGCGGCGGCGATGAACATTGTCAGCGGCAGGGCGAATCCGCCTGCGACCGTCGCTATCTTGAGGGCGACGGTAAGCGGAAGGAGGAAGCCGAGAAGGGCGGCCGAGAGGAAGGGGAGAATGAAGTAGTGCTGGCCTTCGAGGTAGCCGAAGAAGTTCGCCTGGCTGAAGCCGAACAATCTTCCCCTGGGAAGGAAATCCCCCTTCAGGGTGGCAAGGACCTGATACCATGACGCACTATCCCCTCCGGTGAGGATGGTGTCGGAGAAGAGGAGTCCCATGTCGAAACGGGTGAGAAGCACGATGTAGACGAGTATGAGGGAGAGTCCCGCCGCGATGGATTCCGTGAGATCGCTCCCGGCCGGCCCGAGGAGGCTGGGCGAGGGCGGAACCCTTCGGCCTGTCCTTGCCATGGGCTGTTCCTACCCGGCCAGGAGGGCGATGGCCGCCAGACCCAGCGCGATGCCTATCCCCCTGCGGAGAGTCATGGTCTCACCGAAGAGCAGGGTGCCGGCGAGAACGACGATGAGGGCCACGGCGCTCGCCATGAGGGGGCTCGTCCTGCTCAGGTCCTCCTTGCGCAGGAGAAAGGAGTAGGATAGGAAGGATATGCCGTAGAGGGCGGCGCCGGCGGCTGTGAGTGCCAGCCATCGGCCTCCCCACGCGTCGAATCGGGCCGAATACTTCACGATGATCTGGGCCAGGGCGGAGAAGGCGACGCCGGCGGCGAGCAGCAGCGCGCTCGTCAAGGCTTTCCCTCCCCGCCGCTTCCCGCCGGATCCGAGCTCTCCTTGACGATGTAGTGCGGTCTTCCCTTGGCTTCCATGAACAGTTTTCCCAGGTATTCCCCTAAGATGCCGAGGGACAGGAGCTGTATTCCCCCGATGATGAGAATGCTGATGAGGATGGAGGTCCAGCCTTCCACGGTCCTGTCCGTGAAGAGCCTGATGACGAGAGCGTAGGCGGCATAAAGGAAACCCGCTCCCGAGATGAGGATTCCCGCGTATGAGGTCAGCCTGAGGGGTTTCGTGCTGAAGGACGTGATGCCGTCGAGGGCCAGGGCGAACATCTTCGACAGAGTGTATTTGGTGCTGCCGCTTTTCCGCTGCCCTGGCTGATAGGTCACTTCCGATGAGGGAAGCCCGGTCCAGGGTATGGCTCCGCGGAGAAAGAGATTGTGTTCCTTCATCGAAAGGATCGCGTCCCGGGCCTTGCGCGACAGGAGCCTGAAATCGGCCGACCCCGGCTCTATCCTGGTGTCGCTCAATGCATTGGCTATGGCATAGAAAAGCCGCGAAGTGACGCGCTTGGCGAGGGGGGGGCGTTCCGGGGAGCCCGAGCCGCCGTCCATGCGTCTCGTGGTGACGATATCGAAGCCCTTTTCGTATTCGGCGATGAGGGAGGGTATGAAGGAAGGGGGATGCTGGAAATCCCCGTCCATCATCACGACGCAATCGCCCCGCGAAGCCTCGATTCCCGCCCTCAAGGCCGTCTGGTGGCCGAAATTGCGGCTGAAGCTCAGATAGCGGATGCGGCTGTCTTCCCTCGAGAGGGAGCGAAGCACGTGGATGCTCCTGTCCGTGCTTCCGTCGTCCACGAAAATCAGCTCGTGGTTTCCCGGTGCCGGAAGCGCGTCGCTCAAGGCCGCAGCGAGCGCGGCGATGTTGTCCTCTTCGTTGAACACCGGTATGACGACGGAAATGCGCGGGGGGGATTCCATTCCGGAAGCCTTCAGCCCCTGTCGAAATGGGGCATGGACTCGGGAAGGGGGATGGAGATTTCCACAAGTCCGGCGGCGCAGCCCTCCTCTTTCCAGATTCCCTGCCAAATGAGTTTTTTCACCCCGTTCTTGGAGATCGTGTAGACATTGGGCTTGCCTGAGGCGAGTATCTCGCGCATTTTTTCCACCGACTCGGGTTTGTGGCAGCCGGCCAGGTCGCTGCCCAGGGCAGGGGCGCCTTCCTTGCCGCCGAAGCTGAGCAGGGATTTTTCGTTCATGTAGAGCAAGGCGAAGTCGGCGTCGCAGATCGTGACGGCCGCGTCGATCAATCCTATCGCGTTCGCGATGGAGGCAGGCAGGTTTTCCATGTGGGTATCCTAGCCCATCGGGTCCGGCCGCGCAACCTGGGAAAGGGCGCGGACCGGCGACAGTCCGCCTCGGCGGCGCCGGAATGCGCGGGATGCTTGATGCGGGTATGCCCTCTTGGGTAGGATGTGGTCTCCAGGAGGTTGCGATGGTGGCTGGCGATGGTTCCGGGGCTCTTGCGTGGACGACTGTCTCGAAAAAGGAAGTCTACAGAAGCAGTGTCTTCATGGTGTTCGAGCAGGCAAGCCGCGGTCCGGAGGGCAGGGAGGGAGTCTTCTCCGTGCTCGAGTCGCGGGACTGGGCTGTCGTCGTGCCGCTCGTGCGGCAGGGACCCGAGGCCCAATTCCTCATGGTGAGGCAATATCGCCATGGAGCCGATACATCCAGCCTCGAATTCCCGGGGGGAGTGATCGAAACCGGCGAGACGCCTGAACAGGCCGCCGCCAGGGAATTGGCCGAGGAAACGGGATGGATTCCCACTGTCCTCTACCACGCGGGCACGGTCTTTCCCAATCCCGCCATCCAGGCGAACCATTTCCATGTCTTCCTCGCCCTCGACCCCTATCCCGCCGTCGACCGGAATCTCGACGAGCAGGAGGTGGTGGATGCTCTCCTCATGTCGGCCGGCGAGGTGAGGGACGGAATGGGCGAGGGGGAACTGAGCCACGCCCTCATGGTCACCGCGCTCTTTCTGGCGGAAAAGTGCATTCGGAGGAATGGGATCGCCGGCTATATCTAGACGGCTCAGCGCACGGCTTTGAGGACGTCCTCCCTGAGCCGGTAGAGGACGAGGCTGGCGACGGCGAAGAGGCTGAAGATGGCGAAGAGCCATCGGTAGCCCACGGCATCCAGCAAGAGTCCGCCGAAGGCGCTTCCGATGAATGCGGGCAAACCCATCCCGATGCCCAGGAGCATGGCCATGCCCGTCGTTCTCTCGGCGGGAGGAGTCTTCAGGCTGATGAAGACTACGGCCGCGGGCTGGAACAGCCCGTAGCAAAGCGAATGCAGAA
>CAZRYP010000017.1:0-19133 GCA_964604295.1 uncultured Treponemataceae bacterium | reverse complement strand
GCGCCACGCCCGATTTCATCGAGTTGGGCGCCGGCGAAATCGGCGGGCTTACCCTGGTTCCCGGGCTCTACAAATGGGGTACAGATGTGCTGATCACCACCGATGTCACGCTGAACGGCGGCCCTGACGATGTCTGGATTTTTCAGGTATCGGGCGGGATCACCCAGGCTTCAGGAAAGCAGGTGCTATTGACCGGCGGAGCCCTGCCCAAGAACATTTTCTGGCAGGCTTTCGGCGCCGTAACGCTCGATACGACCGCGCATATGGAAGGGATAATCCTGTGCCAGACGGCGATAAGCCTGGCAACAGGAGCCTCGGTGAATGGTCGCCTCCTGTCGCAGACTGCCGTAACCATAGATTCCAGTACCATAGTGCAGCCGGCTCCATAAGCCGGGGCTTCGCGTGAAGGGAATGGGGCTCATGCTCCATTCCCTTTTCCATGGCGCATGACGCGATTCGAGAGCTTGAGGAGGTACATGATGGATACAATGAATGTCAAAGGCGGTGCCTACGGACACGCGGGAAGATTCAGGTTCAATTTCGGCGCGCTTGCCAGGAATGACCTCCTGTTTGAAGTAGGGAAAGTGGATGAATTGCTGGGAAGACTGAGGATGCGGCTGGGAAGGGCCAAGGAAGAGATAGTCGACACGGTGGAAAAGCTGGAGAAGCCAGATTCCCCGATTTATTCCCGATACGAGAAGCTGGCCACTCCAGGGAAGTTCCTCCGCCGCTGAAGCGGCGTCAGAGCATGCCGAATTCCCTCCGCAGGGCGTTATACATGCCTTCGCGGATCCATTTCGTAAGAGGCGCCGGCACGAGATCGACGCCGTGGGGAACTCGCGGCAGACTGTAGAGTTCCGTGGGTACCCCGGATTCCATGAGCCGCCTCGCGTAATCGATGCCCTCGTCGCGAAGGGGGTCGTACTCGCAGGTGACGACGCAGGCAGGCGGAAGGTCGGCGAGGTTCCTGGCCAGAGCGGGAACTGCGTAATACGAAGGATCGCTCCCGCCGAATCCGCCTATGTACATGCTCCACACCTTGGACATGCCCTCGCCCTTTACCAGGGGAGAGCCATCGTAATACTGGTGCACGGACACTGTGGTGGGCCTGTAATCGAATGTCGAGTAGTTCAGCACCTGCAGGCGGACTTTCGGGCCGCCCTTGTCCCTGAGCCAGAGACAGAGTCCCGCAGTGATGGCTCCACCAGCGCTCGTGCCGAGCAGGGCTATCCTGTCGCGGTCGACGCCAATCTCCGACGCATGCCCATAAGCCCATTCGAGCACGGCCAGACAATCCTCTATCTGAGCCGGAAAGACCGCCTTTGGAGCAAGACGATACTCGACGGAGAGGACGGCGCATGGCACTCCCGCCGCAAATGCAGCGGCACGATGATCGTCCCTGTCCCTGCCTCCGGAGATGAATCCGCCTCCATGGATATTGATGAGGAGGGGAGCCATTCGCTCCGCTGGATCGCGGTAGAGGCGCACAGGCACTTCCGCGACGCCCTTCGGGCCCGGTACCGAAAAGTCGCGTATCTCCAGGCCTTCGGGTCGATGATAGTTCGTGATGGCCGCCAGCTTCGCGTCGAAATTCTTCGCGTCCTCGGGAGAGGCCGCGTTGCTGAGATCCCAGAGACACTGATATCCCGGATGCGGTTTCATTTTCATACGATCACTCCCTGTTTTAATCGCCGTTTGGGGCCGCCCCCCCCCTGTCGCATCACTTCCTGGATGCCGCTTCGTAGGCGTTCAGCATCGCATCGACGAGATCCTGGCCAATATCCTTGCTTATCATGTCGTATACCGGCCTGGCGGCGGCTTTCATCTTCGCGTACATATCGGCCGTCGGCTGGATGATTTCCTTGCCCTGCGCCGTAAGAGTCTTCAGTGTGGCATCCGCAGCGACTTGCGCCACTTTCGCGGACTCGACGCCGGCGTCATAGCCCACCTTCAAGATGAGTTGCTGAAGGTCCGCGGGCATGGAATCGTAGAGTTTCTTGTTCATGACGAAGGTCTGGATAAAGAGAATATGATGGGTGAGGATGACATACTTCTGAACCTCTCCCAGCTTGGAAGCGGTGAGCACCTCCACCGGATTCTCCTGAGCCTGCACCAGGTTCTGCTGGAGAGAGATATAGAGCTCGCTGAAGGCCAGCGGCGTCGGATTGGCGCCGAGATTCTTCCAGTACGCCATATGATACTTGTTCTCCATCGTCCTGATCTTTATGCCCTTGAAATCTTCGATCGCCCTGACTGCCTTGTTGCTGCTCATCTCGCGGAAAGCCGAGGGAGCGAGCAGTACCAGCTTCAGTCCTGCCTTCTCGTAATATTTCGCGATCGTGTCGCGGAAGAGGCCCGAGCCGAGAATCTTCGTCGCGACATCGACATCTATCAGGGCAACCGGCATATCAAAGACTGCCACCTGCGGTATGAAGCTCACCTGAGGGGCGGTCGCCTGCATCACTATCGAAATGTCGCCCGCCTGGCAGCCCTCAAGAAGTTCCCTGTCGCCTCCCAGCATCGCGTTGGGGTAGATCTCTACCTTGATCCTCCCGCCCGATTCGGTCTCGAGGCGCTTTGCCACTGCCGCCGCGGTGGCGCCGCCGCTCGTCTTGTCGGATGCGGCGTATGCTACCTTGAGTGTGTAGGTCTGCGGAGATGCGGCAAAGAGGGCCGGGGCGGCAATGATGCCCAGCATCGCAACTGCCATCAAAAATCTGGAACTCGACTTCATGGAATGCCTCCTTGGATGACTAGCCCAGCAAAACCAGGCTTATAGCAGGGAATACCGTGACCAGGACGAGAGCGATGACGAAAGCGAGGACAAAGGGATATGCCTTGATGCCTACCTTCATGACCGGCGTCTGGATCAGCGGAGCCGTGACGAAGAGGTTGACGCCAAAGGGCGGCGTGACAAAACCGATGGCCAGGTTCATCACCATGACGATGCCGAGATGGACTGGATTGATCCCGAGGGCCACGGCCGCCGGCAGGAGCATCGGCGCAAGGATGATGACCGCAGGACCCACATCCATGACCATTCCGAGAAGGAGAAGCACCACGTTCATGGCCAGCAGGAAGGAGATTTTGCTCGTGAAGGTACCGGTTAGGAAATTCCCTATGAGCGCAGGGGCCTGCGCGAGGGAAAGAACGCGCCCGAACCCTATGGCCAGCCCCATGAGCAGAGCCAGCGGCGCGTAGGACCTGACGGTCTCGATGAGCAACTCGGGAATTTTCTTCAGGCTGATCGTCTTGTAGATGAAGACGCAGATGACCAGCGAATAGATTACGGAGATATTCGCCGCTTCGGTGGGAGTCACGATGCCGGTGTAAATACCGCCGAGAATGATGACGGGCGAAAGGAGGGCCCAGAAGCTCTCCTTGAACACCGTCCAGAATCCCTTGCTTCTCAGCTTCTGGCAGTTGGCCTTGATCTTTGCCTTGTCTTCCCCGTGGCGCCTGCAATAGATGTACGCGTAGGTCATGAGGCAGATGCCGATCAGGATGCCCGGAAGGATGCCCGCGGTGAACAGGGCACCTACGGATACGCCCGTGGTGAGGCCATACATGATGAAGGGGATGCTCGGAGGTATGATGACGCCCAATCCGCCCGCCGTCGCGACCAAGGCCGCCGCAAAGACCTTGTCATAGCCCAGCTCGATCATTATGGGGATGGTCATCCCCCCGACAGCGGCGGCCGTCGCGATGCCCGAACCCGAGATAGCCCCGTAAAAGAGGCAGGTGCATACGACGGCGATGGGTATTCCGGCCGTCTTGTCGCCGATGAAGAAGGCAAAGATGTCGAAAAGCTTCTTGGAAATTCCTCCCTTCGCCATGATGGCTCCGGACAGGATGAAAAGGGGAACGGCCAGGATGGCCGTATTGTCCACGCCCGTGAGAATCGCCCTGGTGACGAACTGGATGCTTCCCGCGAATCCGGGATTGACCAAGGCCGGCACGATCGCGGCCACGCCCAGGGTAACCGCGATTGGAACGCTCGCGACCAGACCCACGAGGAATACGGTGAATACGGCGGCAAGCATGTTTACATTCTCCCCGTATTGATTTTTGACACGCCGCCGTCCTTACGGAGCAGTACGAAAATTTTCTGGACGCCGCGGACTATGGCGAGGAAAAACCCGACCAGGAGGGATGCGTAAATGGCCACCATCGGCAAGCCCATGGCCGGGCTGGTCTGCCCGCTCGCGGAAATTCTCCCGACGACGAAAATCGAGTTGTAGAACATAAGGCAGAAAAAACCGAGCGTGAAGAGTTCGACGACTATATCCAGGGGCTTGCGCCAGGATTTCGGCAGGTACTGCACGAGTATGTCGATCCTGAGCATGTTGCCCTTCTTGATGCTGTACCCGACGCTGAGGAAGGTGGACCAGACAAAGCAGTATCTTGCGAACTCCTCGCTCCAGGAGAGGGCCGCGTTGAAGATATACCGCATGACGATCTGAAGAAGCAGCGACAAGGAAATCGCGGCGAGAAGGGCGACCATCGCCCACTCCTCGAAATGATTGTCGAGCCACGTGAGCACACGCATCCCGCTTGCCTCCTGGGCAGCCCCCGACGAGCTTGCCGGCCCGGCGACAATGGATACCTATCCGATATATCGCTCAGACATCACCAATATTATTTAACCACAATCCATATCTGTCAATGCCAATAATTTTGATAAATCCGCTTTTTTTATCCGCTTTTTCAATGAACGGGGCATGTCCGTTCCGGACCTGCCCTCGCGATGCTATACTCATGCCATGGAAGAATATCGGATCCGGTTGCGGCTTTTCGCCTCGCTGCAGAAATGGATGCCGGATAATCCCGTCGATCATATAGTCGTGGGTCCGAAAACAATCGGTGAATTCCTTCAGGAGAAGGGAATCCCCCAGGACGTCGTAGCGATAATATTCCTGAACGGCGACAGGGCGAAGCTTGACGCTCTCCTGGCAGACAACGACAGTATCGAGGCTTTCCCTCTCATGGGAGGCGGATGAACGCCCTTCCCAACGCGGCTGAGGCTCTTCGGGCGCCTCAGCTGTTGGTGAGGATAACCTTGATATCGCTCGTCTTGCCCGAAGCGAGTTCCTCGAAAATCCTGGGCCCCTCGGACATCGGATAACGGGAAGTTATCATCTGCGCGACATCGAGCTTTCCATCGATGATCATCTGCAGGCCTTCCCTCATTTCGGATGTATACATGTAGCTGCTCTGAAGCCGCAGTTCCTTGACGACCGCGTGCTTGTACTCGATTTCCATCTTGGGCGTGGCCATTCCGACCATGAGGAGGGTGCCGCCGTTGCGCGCAATCTCGATGCCGGTGTTGATAGTGGCGGGGACGCCGGCGGCGTCGAATACGACATCGAGGCCGACGCCCTTCGTCAACTTCCTGGTGATGCCCATGACGTCGTCATTCGAGTTGATGATATCGGTCGCCCCGCACTGGAGAGCCATCTTGAGACGCTTCTCCACGATATCGATGGCGACGATGCGCTTGGCGCCGAAGCTCTTGAGGCACATCACGCCCATGAGGCCGATCGGGCCGGCCCCGAAGACGGCGACGTTCTTGCCCTTCAGATTCCCCGCGTGCTTGGTCGCCCTGAGGGAGATGGAGAGGGGCTCGACAAGGGCGCACTCGTCGAAGGACACCGAATCCGGCAGGGTCATTATCTTGGTGGCTGGAGCTATCACGTAGTCGGCCATCGCGCCGTTGTAGCTTCCGGCCTTCATCGTCGTGCCGATGATGTAGCGGTTGTCGCAGACGTTCTGGAGGCCGTCCTTGCAGTCCTGGCAGGTGCCGCAAAAGAGGTTGGTGACGACCCCGACACGTTCGCCGACCTTCAGGCTGGAAACTCCCTCACCAAGTCGGGCGATTTCTCCCGAGAATTCGTGGCCCATGACGAGGGGTGCGACGCGCATCGCGGAGCCGCCCTTGTAGCCTGAAAGGTCGGAACCGCAGATGGAAACGGACCTGACCTTCACCAGAACTTCGCCCTTCTTCGGCTTCGGCGTCTCGACTTCTTCGTATCGCAGATCCCTGGGACCGTGATAGACCAATGCCTTCATCGCCCTACTCCTTTGGAGCCCTGTAAGGCTCTATGCCGTGTACCTTGAAAAAGCCGACGCATTCCTTGATTTCCCTGGGGAAATCCTCGAAAACGGATGCCTCGACAGAGAGTATCCCTTTGTAGGCGATCCCCTTCAGAGCTTCCAGGAAGGGGCAGTAATCAAAGCCGTCGTCCAGCTTGGGCACCACCCTCCTCGGAAATTCGGAGAGAGGATTGTCGATGTGGACATGCTTGATCCAGGGCTCGTATTCCGCGATTTCACCCAATGGGCGGTCAAGCTCCACCATGTAGCGATAATCGACGAAAGTCTTCAGGTTGGCTTTGCCGAATTTCCTGATGAACTCGACGGCTTCGGGGAGATTGTTCACGATGTTGGAGAGCTTCCTGCCCAGCGGTTCTATCAGCACCGTGATGTTGCGCGCCGCGGCTATATCGAGCAGCATCGAAAAGAACTCCTCGAACTTGGCTGCCGCCCCGGCCACGTTTCCTTCGATTGGAAGGCTGCGCGCCCTGCCGTTGCCGAAGATGAAGTAACGGGCGCCCATTTCGGCCGTCCGGTCGGCGGCCTTTTCGAGGAAGTCGCGATAATACCCGAGGTTGAATGAAGGGTCGGACACCCGGCAGTCCAGGGGAATGGGATTGTCGAAGACTTCGGCGGGGATGCCGCAGGAACGCAGGGCGGCGAGCGCCTTCTTGAACCCGGCTTCGTCGAAACCCATGATCTCCTTCACATGCAATTCGGCGCAGTCGTAGCCGGCCGCGGCTATGTCATCGAGATCCTTGATAAAGCCGAAACAGCTAAGACGCATTTTCATCATGTTCTCCCCATCGCCCGGTCATTCAACCGAACTCCATCTCCGTCGCCATGAATATTGCCTTGGTGGCCGTTTCATATTGATGCCATGGATAGGCGCAGTTCTCGTCGTACATGGGTTCATGCGTACAACCGGGCGACATGCGATCTTCGCGGTAGAGGGTCGAGAGATCCTGCTCCCTGTACTGCTGCATGCATCCGTAACCCAGGATCTGCGTGTGGACTTCCCTGAAAGGCCTTTCTCCCCAGTGCGTCCTGTGGAGTCCCACGTTGAGCGGTATACCCTCGGCGAAGCACATATTCACTTCGGTATCGCCGATTCTCTGCTTTGGAGAGCGCCAAAGCATCACGCCCCTGTGCCTCTCGACCTTGGTGGCTTCGTAGACCAATGTCCATGTATTCTTAATCTGCGTAAAAAGCGCTTCAAGATCGCGGTTGCCCTCGAAATTCTCTATGACTAGGCAGCGCTCGATACCTTCTATCGAGAAGTTGGCGATGATCGTGGATTCAAAAAATCCCAGCCCCTGGCGGCCGATGACGATAGGATTCCGGGCCAGATTGAAGACAATGCTTCTCTCGGCGAGGGCGAAGGCGCTCTCATCAATGATATATTTCACCGGGAAAAAAGGTTCGGCGAATTCAAGGGCTCGTACGCTCATGTGTTTCCCCCACGGCCGGCCAGCAGCATGCCGAGGCGGTCGAAGGCTTCGGCCCCGGCGCAGAGAACCGGTATTTCTAGAGCCAGTGCGTTCAGCTTTTCTTCAAGCAAGCCAAAGGGAATCTGCCCCATCAGAACGCAATCCACGCCGGTTGAGGCCAGCTCCGCTACATCGCGAAGGACGATTTCGTCATGCTTGTCGAATTCTCCCGCGTTGAAGAGATCAAGTGCTCTGTCGTCCCCCGCGAAATGGATGGAAATTTGCTTCCCCGCCGCGAGAGCCCTGGTTTCGAGGCCTTCCCTCACTAGAGGCACGGCGTACTCGGTCGTCTTGATGACGCCGATATTCGAAAACTTCTCCACCGCGCGATCCAGAAGAAAACTATCCAGCTGGACGCAGGGAATATCCACGACCTGCCGGGCGAAGGCCGTAGCCCTTGGCATGAGGCTGCAGCAAGACACGACGATCTCGCAGCCAGAGCGCTGGAGCCGTTCGGCGAAGATCGCCCAACGCAGCAAGTTCGCTTTGGGTGTCACCCCGGCTGGCGACCTGAAATTGTCGATCTTCACATTGCCGTCATACATATGGACGACAGAGACGCCGGGAAGGCGGGCTTTCATAAGACGCTCAACCATTCCGATGGTAGAGGGCGTAGTATGCATGAATCCGATCTTGGCCGAGCCTATGCGGACTGGGTCCATCCCGGCTGCGTTCGTAGCCATCCTTTGCCTAAGCCTCAGGCCACTCGAAAAACTCGATGAGGCCGATTTCCTTGTGCCGCAGAAAACAGATGAGGTTCTTCTGGAACACGCCGCTCGTGATCGGCTCGTACACGCTGTAATCGCCCGTGGCCATGAGCTTTGTCACCGTCGCGCGGATGTCTTCGACATCGTAGCAGAGATGGTGCAACATGCATTGCGCGCTCGTCGTCGCGAGTTCTCCTGAGATGAAGGAGGGCTTCGCCGTATCCGCGGGCGCCATTATTTCCACGATAGTGTCATTCAGCCTGACACGTTGGACATACATGTTTTTCGGCTCGTGATGTTTTACGTCTTCATGCACTTTCACATAGCCAAGCTTGATAAAAGCCTCAACGGCTTTCGTAATGTCTCTTGCGGCGTATCCCAGATGATTCAGCTTCATTGCCGTTTCTCCCGTTATGGCCATCCTATTGCTTTCTTAGCCTTCTATTTCGCGTATCCGAAAAGTCTGGG
The DNA here is from genome assembly GCA_964604295.1 of uncultured Treponemataceae bacterium. Lineage (GTDB taxonomy): Bacteria > Spirochaetota > Spirochaetia > Treponematales > Rectinemataceae > CAZRYP01. The sequence continues at coordinate 10,375 of CAZRYP010000017.1, read as the reverse complement.
CAGGAACATCGAAATCGGCTCGATATAGGTGACCAGCATAAGCGTGACTATCTCCGCCGCCAGGAAGGGGAGCACTGCCTTGGATACCTTTTCCAGCGACAGCTTCGAGATGCCGCAAGCTACATAGAGGCAGAGTCCCACTGGAGGCGTTATCAGGCCGATCATGAGATTGAGCACAACGATTGCGCCCAGCATGATCGGATCGATCCCGAAAGGCTTGGTGATTGAAAGCAGGATAGGCACGGTGATGATGATGGCCGCCGTGCCTTCCATGAAAGTTCCTATGAAGAGCAGGATTATGTTGATCGCGAAAAGGAGAGCGTATTTATTCGTGAAGAATTCACCCACGAAAAGCGCCATGCGCTGGGGAATCTCTTCAACCACGAGAGCCCAGTTGAAGACGTTCGAGCATGCGATTACAAGGAAGACCACGCCTGTCGTCTTGGCCGTCGTGATGAAGGCTTGCTTCAGGAATTTTCCGTCCAGGTTCCTGTAGACCAGGAAGCCGATGATGAGCGCATACACCACCGCTATCGCCGAAGCTTCCGTCGCCGTGAAGATGCCGCCGAGAATGCCGCCGAGAATGATGATGGGCATCATCATCGGAACTACTCCATGAAGGGCGGCAGTGGCCATTTCCTTGAAGGTCGGCCAACGTGACGCCCTGGGATAGTTGCGTTTCGTCGAAATATACCAGTTGACGACCATGAGGCTGAGGCCCAGGAGGATTCCCGGGAACATGCCGGCCAGGAAAAGACCCGCCACCGAAGTCGAACTCACGAGGGAATACACGACGAAGGGAATGCTCGGGGGAATGATGGGTCCGATGACGGATGAGGAGCAAGTGACCGCGGCGCTGAAGTCGGCGTCAAAGCCCTCGTCTATCATCGCGGGGATCAGCATCGAGCCGATGGCCGAGGTATCGGCGACCGCCGAACCCGTGATGCCCGCGAAGAACATCGAAGTTACGATATTGACCTGTCCGAGACCGCCCTTGAACCTTCCGACGAAAACCGAAGCGAGACTGACGAGCCGCTTCGTGATGCCGGCGCCATTCATGAGTTCTCCGGCAAGGACGAAGAAGGGAATGGCCATGAAGGGGAAGACATCGAGACCGGTGAACATCCTTTGCGCGATGAGACCGACGGAGACTCCCTTGAGGATCAGGTACACGAGGCTGGCCGAACCGAGGCTGAAGGCTATCGGCACACCGAGGAGGAGGAAAAAGAAAAACGCAAATATCATCCACAGCATAGGTATATCCTATTTCCCTTCGGCCGGCGCGTCGTTGCCGCCTGTCGCTTTTACGGGCTTCAAAAAAAGCCTCGCGATGTGTACAAGATTTTCAACCGACATGAGAATTACGCTGACGGTCACCGACAGGTACGGAACGATCATGGGAATTTCCATGGCGCTGGAACGCTGGATCGAGAGGGATCCCAGCTGGACGAAGGATTTCGCGAGAATGACGGCGAGGAAAACGGAGACTATGAGTCTCGCCAGAAGGTTGAGCCACCGCCGAACGCCGACAGGGAAGAGCTCCACAGCCATGCTGATCCCGACATGCTCGTCCCCCTTCATGGCGAGGACGGCGCCCAGGAGGCCTGCCCATATCATGAGGTATCGCCCCATCTCTTCGGTCCAGTAAATGGAGTTCCCCAGGACGTACCGGAAAAAAACCCCTGCCGTGATATTGAGGACCATCGAGCCGATGAGAATCGCGATAGCCCATTCGATGGCTGACTCCATTCCATTGAGCAACTTCCTGACGAGATTGGTTACCTTCATCGCTCGATTCCCTCCAGTCGGAAAAAATTGGAGGCAGGGCTTTCGCCCCGCCTCCCCGTACTTGATTACTTCAATGCCGCTTTCTGCGCGGCGACCGCGTCGGCGACCGCTTTCTGGACTTCGGTGATGAGGGAGGGATCCACCTTGGTCTTCAGCCAGTCGATGACGGCGGGCTGCATGGCCTTCTTGAACTGGTCCATTTCATCATCGGTGGGAGCGTAGATCTGGAGCTTGTTGTCGACGAGAGTCTGGATTCCGGCCGCGTTGATGTAGGTCAGGACGCCTCGGCCGACCGTGCTGCTCGCCTGGGCGCTGTCGAGTACGATGTACTGAAGATCGGCGGGCAGACTCTTGAAGAATTTTTCGTTGATGATGAACCAGTCGACGCCGTACACATGGCCGTCGAGGGTTACGTATTTCTGGACTTCATATATCTTGCCCGAAAGGATTGAGCCTACGGGGTTTTCCTGTCCGTCGACGACACCGGTCTGGAGGGCGGTGTAGGTTTCGGTCCAAGCCACGGGAGTCGGGCTGGCGCCTACGGCCTTCAGCATGTTGACGTAGACGGGGGTTTCCTGTACGCGGATCTTGAGGCCTTTGAGATCGGCAGGGCTCTTGATCGGGCGGACATTGTTGGTGAAGTGTCTGAAGCCTACTTCGGCAAAGGCGAGAGCCCTGATCCCGGTCTGCTTCAGGAACATATCCCTGAGCTTGTCGCCGAAGGGTCCGTCCATCACTTCCCATGCCACCTGGCTCGTCGGAAAGAGGAAGGGGATGTCGGTGACAGCCGCCGTCGGGAAGAAGTTGGCGATGACGCCGGAAGCGATGCCCGCTTCCACCGTGCCCGCCCTGATTCCTTCCACGTACTCGCGTTCGGCCCCGAGGGATCCGGCGCCGTATACCTTGACCACCAGTCTGCCGCCTGACCTGGAGTTTACCAGACTGGCGAAAGCGAGGGCCTGGGCTTGCTTGCGCGAAACCGTGGGATCGGTGGAGTCCGCGTGCGCGAGCTTCAGCTCGAACACTTTACCTTGTCCGAACGCCCCGGAGAGGACGAGGACAGCCAAGAGAACCATGATACTCAGTTTCTTCATTCAAGTGCCTCCTTGAAAGATATGGAAGATGCGAAAATTTATATCCAATACGTCGCCTGTCAGCTCGGCCACGCAATGGTATACAGATGCTTGCCGCCGTTGAGCGGCCCCTTGAGCAGCGCCTCGATTTCCTTTTCGTCCCTCTGGCTCATGAGCTTGGCGTCGGGCAGCTTGCCTACGGGGAAGCGTTCCATTATGTCGCCGATGAGCTTGACCATGTAGTCGAGGACCTTTTCCACGGCCTTGGTGGCCTTGGCGGGGTCGGCGAGGGTAGCCTTGCCCAGGACGCCTTCGGGGAAGGTGACGCACTCGATGCCCGTGCCGCCGATGATGCAGTGGCCGGGTATGGGATGACCGTAGATGTCGCCACCGCGGTCCACATGGCCCGGAGGGAGGAATCCCTTGACCGTCGTGTCTTCCGCCAGGTCCTTCCTGCAGAGTTCGGGGAAGAGGGCCATCGATATCGATGTCTCGGCCTCGTCGGCGTGCTGGAAGGGAGTTTCGAAGGGGCCTCCGTGGGCCTTGTCCATGAGGTCCTGGCCCATGATGCGGGGAAGGTCGAGGAAGATGACGATGGCGGGCACCTGGTACTTCTTGCCCCACTCCTGGATAGCCGAGGGCAGCGCGTATTCCTGTCCGTGGAGGGAGATGAATATCTGCTTGCGGAAGCCCGTGTTCCAGAATCCCGAGATCATGGCGCGCAGATGGTCCGTGAAAACATTGTCGGGGAGGGGCACCGTGCCGGGCTGGCCGATGTGATGGAAGGGATGCGAGCCGTACCACATGGGCATGGCGACCGTGCAACCCACTTTCTTCGCCACCATCTCCGCGATGCGAGTGACGATAAAGGTATCCTCGCCATATGGACCGGCGGCGCCGTGGTTTTCGGTGGAGCCGATCGGGATGATGATGAGGTCGCTGGTCTTGAGCCTCTCTTCGGCGTCGTGCTTGGTCATTGTCTGGAAATAGATCTTCGACGGCTTATCCATCTGCCCTTCATGGGGGAAATTCCAATCAGACATACAATCTCCTTCTCTGGCTAAAATTCTTCGACGCCCGGCTCAGAGCCTGTGGCTCTTGAGCTGGGGCGCGTATACCCACACGAACTTGAGCTTCGTGGTTCCGGTGTTCACGATCTTGTGCAAGGCCCCGGGTGGGTTGTAGACGCAGATTCCCGGCTTCAGGTCGATTTCCTGATCCTCGGTGATGAACTTCCCCTCCCCTTCCAGGAAGAGCATCACCTCTTCCTCGGTCTCATGCCTGTGCTCGGGAACCATGGATCCTGGTTCGGTCTCGTTTACCCCGAGAGCCAGATTCCGCGAACCCACCGTCTTCTCCGAGATGAGTATCCACGACGCCCGGGGAGGGGTCTTCCTCTCAGGTTCAACTTTGTTGATGTCGACTACCTTCAATCCTGCCATTCCGATCTCCTTTCTATAGAACTAGCGTCAGCCTATGAAAATGCCGCCGTTCACGTCCAGGGTGACCCCGGTCACCCAGTCCGATCTGCCGGAAGCGAGGAAAATGACAGCGTCGGCGACGTCCTCCGGATATCCATCCTTCGGTACGGCGCGTCCGGCGTTCCATGAATCGAAGACTTCCTTGGGATACTGCCTGGTTTGATCGGTGAGTATCGGGCCTGGACATATCGCGTTCACATAGATGTTGCTCGTTCCCAGCTCCTTGGCCAGGCACTTGGTTATTCCCAGCAGCCCAGCCTTGGAGGCCGCGTAGTTGACCCCTACTCCAGGCCTGCCGGTCCTGGCTCCGAGCGACGCGATGTTGACGATCTTCCCGAAGTTCTGTTTCCTCATGACGGGCGCCACAGCCTTGCAGCAGAGGAATGGTCCGGTAAGGTTCACCTTGAGTACCTGTTCGAAGAGCTCGAGAGTCATTTCCTCGAGGACCTTGTGTCGGGAAATGCCCGCGTTGTTGACCAGTGCGTCGATCCGGCCGAATCTGGCGACCGTCCCGGCCACCGCGGCGACGACCTCTGCCTCGTTCGTCACGTCGACTCCGAAGGCCGCGGCCTTCCGGCCGCTCGGATCCAGTATGGCAGCCAATTTTTGGACAGACTCCAGATTCATGTCCCACAGGGCGACAAGCGCGCCTTCTGCCGCAACTTTCTTCGCGATAGCCTGTCCCAGCCCCAGCCCGGCGCCAGTGACGATCACTACTTTATTTTCAAGTTCCATCCAGCGCTCCTCCACATTTAAAGTTCTTCGGCTGGCGTGTAGCCATCCCACATTTTTCGCATTTCATCCATCGATACATCGAATACGGCGTTCTTGGGAGGAAGGGGTTCATCCACCATGAACTCAGGTATCGGGAAGAATTCCTCGGAAACCCCGGCTCTGCGGTTGAATTCCCGTTCCGTCGAAATAGTGTCCCAGGCCAGGCCTGTGATGTCCCGCACGGTCATCTCCCATCCGTACCTGCCTTTCAGTAGGTTGCCGAACATCTCGGGCTTTTTGAGGAAGGGAGGTCTCACGAACAGGCAGAGACCCAGGGTATCGAGAAGGGCGGCCCTTATCTGCAGCTTCCGGGAAACCTCGACCTGTCCTTCCGGCCTCAGGGGATCCATATATTTGAGGGTCTCGAACGCGTTGCCTGCCGTATGATCGGCCCCCATGGGCGAGGTGATATAGGTGACTCCGTTTCCCTTGACGCCGCGAGGATCGTAGCCGGGAATAGCCTGCCCCTTTATGACGGGAATCCGCCTGATTCCGAGGACACGCCCAGTGAGCAGGGCTCCATGGCCGATGATGCGTCCGAGGTAGGTACCCTTGCCTATCTGCAGGATCAGGTCTTTGGCGCCCTCGGCGTCGCCGAATTGGATGACGCCGGCTTCCATCGCCACGCCGACGGCGGCTCCGGTTTCGATGGTATCCACGCCGACCTGATTGCAGAGATGGTTCAATTCGGCTATTTCATCCAGGCTGCCGATGCCGCAGTTCGAGCCCAGAAGCGAAATGGTCTCGTATTGGATGGAAGCGACTATCTTCCTGCCCTGCCTGTCGGGAAATATGTTGCTGCACTGTATCACGCAGCCGGCGACGCAGGGCATTCCCGACTTTCCATCACCGCCCCTGGAATGGATGTCCTCCCGAACGCGCTCGCCGGCTATCGCGTCGGCCATTTCGAAGCTGCCTGCACTGAAATTCCTCGTGGGCATGAGGCCGGAGGAATTCGCCAGGGCCAGGATCGCGGGCGTTCCGAAGAGATTCCTGTTTTCCGTTTTGGGATCCTTCAGAAGGGCGTCCACCATCCATTTGGAAGTCTCGCCCAGGAGGACCTTGTCATGGATCGGAGCTTTATAGGTCGAACCGGAATCGTCGATGACGATGGCCTTGATTCCCTTCGATCCCATCAGGGCTCCCAGGCCGCCCCGCGCGGCATATCTGATCTGGACGTCATCGTTGTCCGGAGAGGCGATTCCCGCGCTGTACAGCATCATTTCGCCGGCTGGGCCGATGCAGAATATCCCGGCTTTTTTGCCGTACCTGGCCCTGAGCGCGGAAATGGTCTCGTCGACGAGCTTGCCCTTGAGGTCGGGAGACTCCACGAGCCTGGAACCCTGCGCCGTGACTTCGAGCACGTCCGTCCTGGGTTCCGCAGGCGTATCCTCGATGATCAGGGCTCTGATGCCGAGCCTGGCCAGCTTCTTCCCGGCCCATCCGCCTATGTTGCATTCCTTGACGCCTCCAGTCAGGGGACTCTTCCCCCCGATGGAAAGCTGGCCCGTGGTCGTGACATTCGTATCGGCGAGGAGGCCGGAAGCGAAAATAAGCTTGTTCCGCCTGCCCGTGGGTTCGCATGTAGGCGGCACTTCCCTCAGAAGGATATGGGCGATGAGCCCTCGGCCGCCCCACTTCTCTTCCTTTTCGGTGACGCCGCACGAGGTCGCCCTGCGTTCCCTGGTATCCACACGGATTATAGTATTCATGCCCCTTCCCTCTTAGATCCCCATGATCCGAAGACCGCTGCCCGATCGGACGAGTATTTCGTCGATGGCCTTGGCCACAGCCTCGGGCACCTCTATTCCCGACAGCCGGCTCTCCTCTTCCTTCATGAGCTCAACCTCGCCGGGAAGGAGGATTTCTTTCGTTCCCGGCTGCCTGCGCAGATCCTTGATCTCCCGTATATAGTCCCGAATCGTCTCGGCGAAGACTTCAGGATCGATGAAACCGGCTATATCTATGGCGATGAAGCTCGCGCCCACGCCGGTGGGACCTTGGAGCTCGTGGAAACTCTTCAGTCTCCGGCCGTATGAGGATCCCGAAAGGACGCCGGCGATGATGTCGATCATCATGGCGAGGCCGGAACCCTTGGGACCGCCCAGGGGCAGGAGGGAACCCTTGAGCGCTCGTTTCGGATCGGTCGTAGGTTCGCCTGTCTCATCCAGCGCCCATCCCAGGGGTATCGATGCCCCGCTCAGGGACGCAAGGCGTATCTTGCCCCTCGCGACGACGCTCGACGACATGTCGAGGACGAGAGGCTTTCCTTCTTCCGCCGGTATGGCGATGGAGAGGGGATTCGTGCCGAAAAAGGGATCGGCGCTTCCGAAGGGAGCCACCGAAGGATTGCCGTTCGTCATGCAGATAGAGATGACGCCGCCCGAGGAAGCCGCCGAGGATGTAAAGTATCCGAGAGCCCCGATATTGTTCGTGTTTCTCAGGGCGACCATCCCGATTCCACCGCGTTTCGCCTTTTCGATGCTCAGGCTCATGGCCCGATAGCCGGCGATCTGGCCGAGACCGTTGTGTCCATCGAGGATCGCCGTGGTCGGGTCCTCCCTGACGACGGAAACTTTGGTCGGAAGCTGGAGCATTCCGGCTTCCTTGCGTTGGGAGATGAGCCTGAGAAGATTGACCCCATGCGTGCTCACGCCCCTCATGTCGGCCCGCACAAGGGTCTCGGCGGCTATTTCCGCGCCGGCTTCGTCCTCGCCAAGCATCAGGAGAATCTCCCGCGCCGCGCTGCGGAGCATCCTTTCGGTGATCTTCATGACGCCCTCACTCTTCCGCCAGGCCCAGGGATTCGAAGACTTTTTCCAGGCCGTTGAGTTCGACACTGGTCACTCCGCTCTTCAGCTGGACAGCCTTGCCCTCCTCAAACTCCACTCGCTTCAGGGATTTTTCAAGAACTTCCCTGCATTCGGCGGCACGAACGATGACCATGCCGTCTTCGTCGCCGAGAACGAGGTCTCCGGGGAATACCACCGTCTGCCCGAAATTGAGCGGATAGTTGATGATGCCCAGGGTCGATTTGGCAGTACCTCTGATGCAGAAACCTCGACAGAAGACAGAAAAACCCATGCGGGCTATCTCGGCGGAATCCCGTATGCAGCCATCGATGGCCAAGCCCTCGATTCCGCGGACCATGGCCGCGGTAGCCATGAGCCCGCCCCAGTACCCGTAGTCGCCCACCCCGCCCATGCTCGCCACGATGACGGAACCGGCAGGCGCTCTCTGGAGCGCCTTGTGGAGCATCAGGTTGTCCCCAGGGGCGCACTGCACGGTATAGGCGGGACCGCAGATCCGGTTCCCATGCGCGGCAGGCTTGATGGCCTTTTCCACGAAACCTTTCCTGCCGGACGCTTCATATACCGTGGCGACATCGAGCTCCCTGAACGCCTTGATCAGCGAAGGATCGATCGCGGGCGCCGCCTTCAGAACATGCATCATTGTGACGTCCCCCTGGTGCTTACCATGAGATTATCTATGGTGATGAGAGAATGCTTCAGATGTTCACGCATCGCCTTCTCCGCTTCATCCGCCTTGCCCTCGATGATGGTTCTCAGGATGGCTTTGTGCTCCTCGCAGGTTTCATGGAGGCGCTGGGAGGTGAAGTTGGATATAAAATTGATGCGTATGCGAAGTATGTGATCGAGGATAGTACCGTAGTACTCGGTCAGGAAGCTGTTGCCCGCCGCCTTCACGATTTCCTCGTGGATCTGGTATCCGGAGAGGAGGGACTTCCTCACGCCTTCGTCGTCGACGACCCTGAACGATTCGTGATTCTTGAGAATCGCCTCGAATTGCCTTCTGTCGGGCAGGCTGGCGGCAATCCTCGCCGCCGCGCATTCATAAATTTCCCTGATCTCGAAGACTTCGCGTATGAGATCCAGGCTTATATTGGAGACGAAACAGCCCTTGTTGGGCACGATGACCACAAGCCTATTGCGCTCAAGATGCTGGAGAGCTTCCCTGACCGGCGTCTTGCTTATTCCCATATCCTCGCAGAGAACCTGCTCGTTCAGGTATTCCTGAGGTTTCAATTCATTCTGCACGATACGATTTTTCAGGATATCGTAGACTTGGAGTTTCTTGCTCACCCTTCCCCGCGAATGTTCTTGCATGGCGCTTTTTACACCTTTCCGCTTTTCACAATGCTCGGGATCTCCGGCGCTCTACCGAAATATCGCCGATACATTACAAGTATTCTCAACCCACTTTCCGATATTGTCAACTGAAAAGCGATTGGTGTATTACCTCCACCCAGAGAATACACTACCTGCCGCCGACAGGGAATTGCCGCTATTCCGGGGATTTCCGTAATATACCTGCGATATATTGACCTCGCAGAAAAAGCGCCCTACACTCTCAGCGACATCGGGCGGAATGAAGGCCGTGATCGATGGATTCCTGGACGCGATCGCGGTCAAGGAGAAGATCCTCGCCAAGAGCGCGGTCGTCCGTGGCATCTACAAGACGGGCGACCACCCCAATTTTGAAGTCTTTTATATGGAACATGGCTCGGCCCAGCGGGTCGAGGCTGCGGGACAGCCGGTCCGGAAGGTGGATTTTTAGGTTCCCCGCTCCTACCCGATTATTGTCCATTCGCGGCCTTTGTCTCCGAAGCCTTCGCAGCCGTCTTCGGTCACCGCCACGGCATCCTCGATCTTGACATGGCCGACTTCGGGATGGATGAAATCGGTCTCTATCGACAGAACCATGCCGGCCTCCAGCGTACTCTCGTTCGGTGGGAGAAAAACCGGCGGCTCGTACGGCACCATCCCTATGCCGTGTATGACGAATCGGGCATACTGCGAAAACGGGTATGACCGGGATGCCTTTTCGCCGATCTCGAGCAGATCGCAGCACCTGAGTCCCGGCTTGACTTTCGACCTTACCAGGTCTTGCACCTCGATGCATGCTCCATGCAGCTCCTTAGCCAGAGGGGAAGGCTCGCTCATGCACGCCATCCTGCAAATATCGGCTATGTACTCGCGATCGGAGCCGCCTGCGTCTATATGCAAAATCTGGCCCGGCTCCCAGCGCGCGGAGGAAGGAGCGCGAAGAAAGCCGGGACCCGCACAGACGAGGGCGAAGAGAAAGGACATACCTCTTCGCTCTATTTCCAACTCCGTGCGCCCGGCTATCTCCATCGTCGTTTCCCCGGGCCGGGACGCTATGAACGCGGCATGTATGGCTTCGGCCAGATTTGCATAGGCCTGGCGCATTATCAGCAATTCTCCCTCGCTCTTAATC
>CAZRYP010000016.1:18983-19401 GCA_964604295.1 uncultured Treponemataceae bacterium | reverse complement strand
AGCGCTCAACGTTCTCGTCACCTTCATAAACTCCGTGATAGAGCGTTGAAGGCACGTGGAGCCCCCGGCGGCCTGACGGCCGCCGGGGGCTCCGCTCCGCGTCGTCGGCGTCATTCACTTCGCCGCGTACAGATCCTGCAGCTTCACCTTCAGCTCGGAGAACGTGAGCCCGTTGGCGGCGGCCCAGTCCTTGATCACCGCGCTGTCGGGTCCTATCTTCCCGTCGGTGACGGACTTGATTTTCTCCTCGCTCAATCCCCAGTCCTTGAGTTCCTTGAAGGTGGTCTTGCCTGTCACGGCGCCGGGGGTTGCGGTATGCTCGACGACGGCTTCGGCCTTCACCGTCGTGGCGGTTGTCGGAGCCGGCTGCGCCGCGGGAGCCGGTGTCGAGGCCGGCGCGGCCGCCTTGGCTGCCGGC
>CAZRYP010000016.1:0-18973 GCA_964604295.1 uncultured Treponemataceae bacterium | reverse complement strand
GGAGCGGCTTGCGCCGCGGCGGGGGCGGGAACCGGTGCCGGCTCCGCCGACTTCTGCGCCGGATTCCAGGCTTTGGCCGCGGCCGCTTCTATCAGGGCGGGATCGGCCTTTCCGTTTTTACGGAGGACGGCGATGGCTGCCTCGGGCAGGATCGTTCCCTCTTCAGGCGAAAGGGGCAGACCCGTCAGAAGGCTCACGAAGAGCCTTACCGAGTCGGTGCCGATCTCGACGCCCTCGGGCAGATTTGCCGAACCGTAGATCGCTTCCAGCGTATTCACCTTCTCGGCCTCGTTGGTCGCTCCGAAGGCCTCCATGGCGAGCTTGACGTCGAAGTTGAACACCTTCGCCACGTCGGCCCATGTATACGAACCCCTGATATCAGCCGGATTGGGCAGGCCGGCGAATTCACCTTCCTTGATCGCGACGGGTTGCTTGGTGCTTGTCGTTTGCCAGAATCCCAGAACTGCGGCGCCGGCTATGCCCAGGACGAAAACTCCCGCGATGATGATCGCCATCGATTTTATTGTCAGTTTCATGATCGGCCTCCCCTATTTCCTTTCCGAACCCGCGCGGGGCGCGGTCGGTTTTGCGAAGCTGTCCTTGGCCATCCCGGGAAGCGCGAGCATGTCGACGGTGGCCGGCACGGGACAGGCGGCGTCGCTCGTGCATTCGAGGCAGGAAATGCACTGGTGGTCACGCACGACCTTGGCCGTGGCAACCTCTATGTTCATGGGGCAGGCCTTGTTGCAGGCTTTGCAGGAGATGCATGTGGGGGCGTTGCGCCTGATGCCGAAAATCCTGAAAAGGTTGAATATCCCCTGGAAGGCGCCGTAGGGACAGGCATACTTGCAGAAGGGCCTCTCGACGAAGAGGGTGAGCACGACGACAAGGGCGAGGGCGACATAGCCCGTCACCGCGACTTCTCCTGTCCAGAAGTTGAAGAGGGCGAAGTAAGGATCGTAATCCTGGAAAATCAGTTTCCCGGAAATGATCGTCATGTAGCTGACCCATGCAAGGACGAGATAGCGGAGGTAGCGGAGTATCTTGTCCAGCTTGGCAGGCACGAAATTGTTGTACTTTTTGCCGAAGAGCTTCCTTCCCAGCTTGCCCAGCCACTCCTGGAATGTACCGAAGGGGCATACCCAGCCGCAGATGACGGGACCGAAGAGCAGGGCGAGGAGAAGGCCCATGACGGCGAGGACGACGGAAGATTCATGGACTTTCTTCACGAGGGTCCCGAAATTCAGCAATTGCCAGAACGAGACCACTCCCCCGAAGGGACAGACTGCATGGAGGGACGCATCGGGGATGAACGGCACGGCGATGCCCCTCTCGGTCAGGATGGATGCCGTGGTAGTCACCGCCACGATCACGAAAAAGGCGGCCTGCACGATATGCCTGATGTTCTTCGAGCCTTTCTTCCTCAACGTCGGATTTTTCGTCGTCATAGTTCCTCCTTGAGACGATTGCAGCATTTACTATGCAGGAATCATGCCAAATATCAAATTTTTGTTATCCCAGGATTATTATCGTCCATTTTCGCGAAAATTACGCGGAAAATCGCATGGAATCAAGCAATTTTCGTGATGTATCGGGAATCCCGGATCATGACGGTTTTGAGAGCCGGAGTCTGCTCGCCATGATCCGGGGGAACAGGAAAGATCAATGGGCAAATATTTCCCAACCCCTTCCCTTTGCGGACGCCGCCCTGCTCTTCGGCCTGCTTCAGCCCTGCAGGTGAACAATGCGGGCAGGCCAGGGAAAAAATCCCCGGGACGAAAACTTTTTATTTGTACTCCGAAGCAATAAACCATACAATAAAAGCAATGGCGCAGCTAAAAAAGGAGATACCATGAACAAGCGAATCCGTACCGCCCTCTTCGTCATCATCCTGGCAGTGACAGCTTCAGCGTCTGCCCAGCCCGTGATCAGCGAAAAGCAGGACATCGCGATCTTCGCTCTCGGATACTACGGGTGGAACATCCCCGGCCAAGCCTTGGGATCGATCGACGGGCAAATCCAGAAAGTATTCTCCGATCTCGGCAGGTTTACGATCCTCGGCGTGAGCCAGAGGCTCTCCTCGGGAGGTCTAGAGCAGTTCATCTCCGCGATGAGGCAGTCCAAGCAGGCAAGCTTCGTCATGCCGGAAAAAATTCAGTTCGGCGAAGCCTTCCTCACCGAGGCCGAATTCAACAGGCTCGTGGGAGCCTTCATCGTCGTCGTGCCCGTCGTCCTCGAGTTCAATTCCTTCTACGATACCAAGAACCTGCAGTACCAGACGAACATCAAGACGAACATCACCTTCATCGACGTGGCCAACAACGGGGCTGTCCTGGCCATAAAGACCCTGAGCAGTTCGGGGAGCCACAAGACCAACCAGTACGAGTCGGTCAGGTCGGCGATCGACTCCATCCCCGGTCAGCTGCAGTACGAGATCCGTTCCATTCCGGAATTCCAGATCAACACCAGGATACTCTCCGCGAGCGGATCAACCATCAGGCTCCAGCTGGGCGCGGACATGGGCCTGCGGAAAGGCGACGAATACTCGATAATCCAGAGGGCCACGGTCGAAGGTTTCGACGACAGCCGGGAAGCCGGCCTGGTGGTGATCAAGGATGTGGGCCAGGAAGTGTCCACGGGACTGGTCCTCTTCAGTTCGATCAAGCTCGGCAAGGATACCCAACTGAGGGAAATCCCCAGGATGGGCTCGGAGCTGGACCTCTATATCCACTCCATCGGAAGCTCGACGGTCTCCTCAGTCGTGCCGGGGCTCCGGGCGACGGCATCCAGGGGTTTTTACGCCTTCAGACCCTACGTGGCCGTCCAAGTGCCGCTGGGTCTCATGTCCAGCTTCCTCTGGGATCTTATAGAAATATTCCCCGTCAACGTGATACTGGGAGGCGAGTATGTCGTCAACATGGGGAGGCTCTCGGTGGCACCCAACGCCGGCATCGGGTTGTCCTACTTCGTCATCACGGCCGGCGGTTCCTCCACGGACACCGATTTCCTGTCGCACATCGGGTTCCAGGCCAGCGTAAGGGCGGCCTACCTCATCAACAGGAATCTCCGGGCATTCGTGGATATCGGCTACGAGGGATGGCTGGCCGTCACGGACGTGCTCGGCAACGTGGGTTATGAGGGAACCACGGTAGGCGCGGGCGTCACCTTCAAGCTCTGAGGGCAATCTCCCCGCTCAGGGCAGGGAGGAGACTATATCCTTCCCGAATACCTGCGAGCCAAGCTCCCGCAGCGCGTTTCTTCTGGCTGTCATCTCGTCCGAAGCCAGGGTCTGCCAGGATTTGTCCGCCGCGTAAAGCACCTGTCCCGTCCTGATGTCGACGACCTTGACCGACCCGCTCGCGGAAGCGACGAAGAAGGCGCCCTCACTGCGTATCGAATCGATCCTGCCCATGCCGTAGGCAAGCCGCTGTGTGCCCTCGGGCGCAAGGCCGCGCGCATGGGCGAGGACGGTGTCGACCGGAGCGGCCGCAAGGGCTGGATCCATGCTGAGGGTCCTGATGGAGAAACCCTCCTTCGAGAGCGCTTCCATCAGCCCGGTCTGCATCGCGTTCACCATGGAGACGAAGCCCTTCTCGTCCGTATCCACGACGAAGAGCGCCATGGGCAGGCTCGCGGCGGCCGATGCGACCGTATAGGGTATTTCCGCGTATTTGGACCTTATCTCGTCCTCTAGGGAGGAGAGGATGGCGTCGTACTGCCGTCCCACCTTGTCCAGAAGTTCCAGGGATGAGGAGAGATCCAGCTGGGCCGCGACCTTTCCCTTGCCCACGAAATCGGGGGCGGGGAGGAAAAGACGGGCGATGCCGGAAGCGTCGGTGACGAGGGATTCCGTCTTGCTTCCCAGTTTGCCGTTGGCCAGTTTCCGCGTGTAGCTGACGAATATGACGGCTCCCGGCACGGGAACTTCCGCACCGGTCTTTCCCGCCCTGACCATTATTTCCAGCGGCCGGGCCGGGGCATTGCCGAGCGCGCCCCTGAGTTCGGCGCCCGAGCCCAGGCTGAAGGAGAGGGACGATACCTGGGCGCGGGCTTTGTTCGCGTTCCTCTCGAGCTTGATGGCCGCGTTTTCGATGTCCGATCCCGAAGCGGCGGCCATGGCTTCCATATATTTCCCCGCCGCCTCGAGAACCCGTCCGGCGGCGGCGAGCGAGTCACCCTCGGCTTCGGGCTTCGCCACGGCATCGGCCCTCTCCTGGAAGAGGGCGGCGATCCGGGCCTTTTCCTTGTTGAGTTCGGAAGTCGCATAGCTGGCGAGGATATGGACGGTTATTTTCCCCGAGGCCTTGTCGGGCTGCAGATATTTCTGGGTTACCTTGAAGCCCGAAAGCCGGTTCGCGGACTGGGTTTCCACGGTCTGCCTGATATCGGCCGAATACGCGTCCAGGGAAGCTTTCGCCGTGGCGCTCGTGTTCACTTTGACGCTCACGCCCATGTACTGCATGATGCCGGCGATGAGGTTGCTCGTCGCGTCGGCCGTCGCCGTTCCGACCTCCTGCCCCGAGGCCGATCCGACAAAATAGGTATTGGCGCCGTCTGCCGGGGGTGTCGAGATCACCCATTCGGGCACCTTGGGAGTCGTCGCGCAGGACAAGCCCGCAGCAAGAGCGATGACAGCGGGAAAATACATGAATGCCTTTCGCATAAGCTTCCTCCATCTCCGACCCGCCCGGCGCGGGACTCCCTCGGGTGAAATCCAGGGCTTCTTCCCGGCGCTCATTTGCCGCTGAAGAAATCCTTGGCCACCGTATTCTGCACGATATCCATGGCCCGCTTCGTCTCGGGCGTGGGCGACGACGTTCCGGCTATGCCGGCGAGCATCATGTCGAACTGCTTCTGGAGCATGTCCTTGGAAATGGTCCAGAGCTGGATCACCCTGTATATCTGCTTGTCGGGCTTGTTCTCGGGGGTGTAGGTCTGCACCTTCACCCACCAGTCCGTGTCCTTGCGGAAGCCGGAGTAGGTGGCCTCGGCGACGCTCGCGACGAACCTCTCGCCGTAGACGCCGAAATTCTTGGAATCGGCGTCGGCGACATTGGCGCCCTTGAAGGCGTCCTTCACCCTCGTCGAAAGATAGGAGGCGAGTTCCGTCTGGGCCTGCATCCGCTCCGCGAGCAGCTGGGCGCTCTGGAGGTTCAGGGCTTCGAACTGGGCGATGAAGACGACGTAATCCTTGTAGTCGGGCAGTCTTTCGACATCCTTGGCGCCGCCGATGATGGCTGTCTCCACCCAGCGGGGAGTCTTCACCCCGTATGCCGTACCCTTGTCCTCGATCAGGACCTCTCCCTTCCGGAGAGGCGGCCTCGTGGCGCATGATGCGGTCAGCAGCATCGCGGCAACGATGACCGCGAGAATCGCGAGAGCGCTCATCTTTTTCATCATCTTCCTCCTGATACGTTCATCGAGCTTCTGCAACCGGCGATATGCCGGAATGTTCACGGATCGGGCGCACCGTCCCCGTCCCCGCGGGTTGCGAGCCTACATCCCGCTTCCGAAGGTGAAGGATTTGCCCCTCATGTAGATGAGGTACATGTCGGGCATCATGGCCGACATGGCCGCGTCGTAGATGGCTTCCTGGACCTTGGCCTTCGTCATGAAGCCGAACAGCGCTATGCGCGTTTCGCCCTGGGAGAAGGACAGCTGCTCGGCTTCCCGGAATTTCCTGGAAAGAGCCTTGACGAAGAGGGCGACTTGCTTCGCGTCGGGAATTTTCTGGGCGATGAGTTCATAGCGGATGCCCCTGGACAGGGAAGCGCCCATCAGGGTCCTGGCCTGCTCGGTCACCTTTGGCATGGCCTGCCATACGCTCGCGGCGATGGCGTTGGACACCGCCGAATCGACGGATACGGGGCTGAAGGTGGCGGGGCTCATGAAGGCTATAGAGCCCAGGAGGACGGCCGTGGAAGTCTCGAAGAGCTTCATCGTTCCCTGGGCGCTTCCTGAAAAGGAGCCCGAGTATCCCGAGCCGGTCGCCTTCAGGTCAATCTCCACATAGATGTCGGCGTTGAATTTCTGCGCGAGGTACTGGATCATGTCGATGGATCCGCCCGTTTCGGTCTGATAGGCGTCCAGCTGATCCTTCTTGTTCCTCTCGATCTGATCGAAGTCTATGACCGAGAGCCCGAGCTTTTCGATGAGGTAACGGTTGGCCTGCGATACCGCCATTTTCGCGAAGCGGGGATCGACTCCCGAGGCGTCGTTGTAATACACCATGTAGCTGAGCCGGGACAGGTAGTTGGAAAGGAAGGCTTGTTCCTCGGGCGTCAGCGCCGCTCCATACGCGGAAGGGATCTGGCCTTGGGCCGACGGGGCGGGGGCGGGGGGCTGGAAGGGAGGAGTCTGCTGCGTCACGATCGCCTGTGCGGCGGCCGAAGGGCTCTGTCCGGCAGGCGGCTGGGTGGGGGTCGCAGGAAAGTCGGGGCTCGAGGTTCCCTGTACGATGGTCTTCGCCCTGTCGTTCTCGGCATTCGCCGCGGGAGGCGGAGTGGTGCCGCAGGAAACCGCAAGAGCCGCGAGAATCACGAGGCAGACCGACGGCAACATTCGATTTTTTCCCATTTCAGTACCCTCTTTTTCGTATCGACGGATATCTATACTGGAATTATCGCACAACCACGGGCAAATTCAAGGTTGCCGCATCTCTCCGGTCGCTTTAATCTTCCATATATGGCCGGCATGGCCGGCCGAGCTTGACCTGCGCCTTCCCTTGCGCGTACATTCCGCTCATGATAAGGAAAGCACTCAACGACCCTTCCCTCGAAAGGCAGCTTTCGACCCTGAGCCCCGACGGCGTCACCTGGTTCGCCCTGGGTCCGGGAAGCGGCCCGATCCAGATGAGGGGGCTTCTCATCCACGGATCGAGAGCCTTGTGCCAGATGAGGGCCAATCATGCCCTCGGCCCGGTGGAGACCATGACCCTGGGTAAGGGCATTCTCTGCGCGGGGCTGATGGCCGCCCTCCTCAAGGATCCCGGCTCGATAATGCTGAGGATCGACGGCGCCGGACCGGCCGAGGGGATGAGCGCCGAAGGGATGAGGTCGGCCTCGGGCAGGATAAGCGCCCGGGGAAGGCTTTTCAGGAACCCACTGCCCCCGGAAGCCCTGAGCCTGGAATCCCCCGTGGACCTCTTCGGTTCGGGTGCCCTCACGGTTACGCGGATGGAAGGTCGTTCCAAGCCCTTCGTCGGTTCCGTTCCCCTGAGGACGGGGAACATCAACAAGGACCTCACGCATTACTATTTCGAGTCGGAGCAGACGCGCACCGCCATCGATTCGGGCGTGTATTTCACGAAGGAAGGCAGCCCCCGCGGCGCCGGAGCCCTGCTCCTCCAGGCCTTGCCCGGAGCCGAAGAGGAATTCCTCGCTTCGGCGGAGTCCTGTCTCGGGAGCCTTCCGCCCCTCGGCCTGTGGTTCGCGGAGGGCGGCACGAGGGACCAGCTCATCGCCACGATCTTCGGGGAGGCCGGAGCGCGCAGGACCGCCGAGGCGGACTTCGCCTTCGGCTGCCCATGCTCGCGCGGCCGCTTCATCGACCATGTCGCGGCCCTCGACAAGGCTACCGTCGCCGACATACTCGAGAAAGGACCATGGCCGCTCGAAACACAGTGCCACTACTGCTCCTCCACGTACGTCTTCGAGAAATCCGACCTCGAAGCCGCCCTGGAGTCGCGGAAAGCCGCCGAAGGCCAACGCCCATGAAGAACGCCGAGACCATGCTCGCCAAGCTCGTCGAGATAGCCCTGAGGCGCTGGGAAATGATAGCTCCGGGCGACCGCATCCTCATCGGCGTGTCGGGCGGCAAGGACTCAACCTGCTTGGCGAGGGACCTGGCCATGAAGCGCAGGTGGTGGGAAATCCCCTTCGAGATTTCCGCCTGCTTCATCGCCAGCGACCTCAACGAGGCCGGAATGGCGGAAAGGACGGACGATGCCTGGATCGCGGCGCGGATGGCCGAATGGGACATACCGTATGCGCGCATCGACGTGCCCGTGGCGGGAAGACTCAAGGAAGGCGAGACCATGAACTGCTTCTGGTGCGCCACCCAGCGCCGCACCGAACTTTCCCGCTACGCCAGGGCCAACGGCTTCAACAAGCTCGCGCTCGGCCACCATATGGACGACATCCTCGAAACCCTCTTCATGAACATGATGAGGAAGGGCGAATTCGCCACGATGCCGCCCGTCATGAAATATGACAACTACCCTCTCACCGTGATACGTCCCCTCGCCCTCTGCGAGGAACGGCAGGTCGTAGCTTGCGCGGGGGAGCTCGGGTTCGCGTCCCATACCTGCAGCTGCGACTTCAACCTCGAGGGAGCGCGAAAGACCACCAGGAAGCTGATCGAAACCCTCACGGGCGGATCCAGCCACGCCAAGCGCAACATCTTCAAGTCGATGAGCCAGGTCAAGCCGGATTATCTGGCCTGAGGTCCGGAGGAGCGCAAAGATGCCCAGAATCTTTCTGGCCGTCACTTTCGACGAGGATTTCAGGGAGGCGATCGGCGCCTATGCGGGAGGACTGGAGCCGCTCTTCCGGAAGGGCCGGCCAGCTTGGGTCGATCCTTGCCTCTACCATCTCACGCTCCGCTTTTTCGGGGAAACGGGGGCCCAGGGGCTGGCGGATATAAGGACCGGCCTCCTGTCCATGGCAGGCGGCATCCCCGCGCCGGAACTCATCACCGGCGGGATGGGCTACCTGCCCTCGGCGCTGACTCCGCGCGTCCTGTATCTCGGGCTTTCCGAAAGCCCCGGGGACTGCCTGGCCGCGCTGGCCGCGGCGGCGGGGCGGATTCACGCCCGAGCCGGTGGAATCCCCGAAACCCGGCCATGGCGAGCCCATCTCACCCTGGCACGCTTCAGGGAGCCCCGGGCACTGGCGCATCCCGCCCCGGTTCCGAGCCCCGCGCCGCCGCCGCGGCACCGCAGCACACCACTTTCCTTCGACCTCATGGAATCGACCCTAGGCCCGCGAGGACCGCGCTACGACGTGATCGAGAGCTACCCTTTCGCCGCGCGAGAGGACGGGCGCGGCCCTATTACCGCCATGCGCTGAAGGGCTGGGACGGACAATCGCCGCCCGGACCGGGGAAATTTGCTGCGATGCAGTTTTTGCAGTATTGTTTATCCTAGATCACTGCAAGGAGGCTTATATGGCAGATAAAAAAGACGGAAAAAAGACGGCGGCGAAACCGGAAGCGGACAAGACCAAGCTCGATCCCTGCGCGAGTCCCCACACCATGGAAACCTCGAGACCCGACGAAGCCGAGGAAGCCTGCGACGAAGGCGTAAAATGAGCGGAAGCCGCGTCGTCGCGAAGGTGATCGGCGCGGTCCCTTCGGTGGATGGCGCCGGCGTGAAGCTCAGGCGGGTGTTCGGCTTCAGCGAGATGAATACCTTCGACCCCTTCCTTCTTCTGGACCATTTCGGTTCCGACAATCCCGAGGATTACATCGCCGGTTTCCCCTGGCATCCACACAGGGGCATCGAGACCGTCACCTATCTCCTCGCCGGCAAAGTGGCTCACGGCGACTCCTTGGGCAACAAGGGAGTCATCGGCCCGGGCGATGCCCAATGGATGACGGCAGGTTCGGGGATCATCCACCAGGAGATGCCTGAGCCTGGAGCAGACGGCAGGCGGATGGAAGGTTTCCAGCTCTGGGTGAACCTGCCGGCCGGCCTCAAGATGACGGCTCCCCGCTATCGTGCCGTTGAGGCGGCCGAACTTCCCCGTCTGCGCAAGGACGGTTGCGAGATCGCGATTCTCGCCGGCGAGTTTGAAGGCAAGGCTGGCGCCACTCCCGATCTCTTCGTACCCGTCCTCTACCTCATACTCACGATGGAAAGGGGCTCCAGAATAAGGATTCCGGTTCCAGCCTCGCACAACGCCGCGGCCTATGTATTCAGCGGGAAAGTCGGTTTTGCGGGCACGAGGATCGCCGCGGAAAGCATGGGGCATTTTCCCGCCTCGCGGGTCGCCCTCGGCGCGGATGAGGCCTGGGATTTCGTGGAAGCCGAGGCCGATCCGATTCTGGGCGCTTCCCTTCTTTTCATCGCGGGCCAGCCTTTGGGCGAGCCCATCGCCTGGGGAGGGCCCATCGTCATGAATACGAGGGAAGAACTCAGGAAGGCATTCTCCGAGTTGGATTCCGGGACTTTCATCAGGACAGGCCCGGGCGGCATCTGAGCCGCCCGGCACTCGATCAGGCGATGGCGAATCCGGGTAGCTCGGCCATCGCCTTTTTTATTTCCTCGTCGGGCAGTTCGAAGTTCGAAAGCTTGCCCGCGAAATAATCGGCATAGCCCTGGAGATCCAGAAGCCCGTGACCCGACAGTCCGAAAAGAATCACGCATTCCTTCCCTTCCTCCTTGGCCAGCTTCGCTTCCCTGATGACCTGGGCCACGGCGTGGCTCGTTTCGGGGGCGACGATCAGGCCCTCGGAACGCGCGAAGGTGACCGCGGCCTCGAAGCATTCCAACTGCGGCAAGGCGCGCGGAGAAAGGAGGCCTTCGTGGGCGGCCTGGGAGACGAGGGGAGACATTCCGTGGTAGCGCAATCCGCCGGCATGCATTTCGTGGGGCATGAAGTTGTGCCCGAGCGTGTACATGGGCAGGTAGGGAGTCATCCCCGCCACGTCGCCCAGGTCGTAGGCATAGCTGCCCTTGGTGAGGCTCGGGCAGGAAGTCGGTTCGACGGGGATGATCTCGATATCCGCGCCGGCGATCTTGTCCGCTATGAAGGGAAAGGCCAGACCGGCGAAGTTGGAACCGCCGCCCGCGCAGGCCACGATCTTGTCCACCTTCTTCTCCCCGAACTTGGCCAGCTGTTTCTTCGCTTCCAGTCCGATGATGGTCTGATGGAGCATCACGTGATTGAGGACGGAACCGAGAGCGTATCGGGTTTCCCCCGAGGGGTCCGTCACCGCGGCTTCCACCGCTTCGCTGATCGCGATGCCCAGACTGCCCGGGGATGACGGATCGCGCCTGAGGATGGCCCTTCCCGCCTCCGTGGTCTCGCTGGGGCTGGGAATGCAGGTGCCTCCCCAGGTCTGCATCATGAATTTCCTGTAGGGTTTCTGGTTGTAGCTGGAGCGGACCATGTATACTTTGCATTCGAGCCCGAACTGGGCGCAGGCAAAGGAGAGGGCCGATCCCCACTGCCCCGCTCCCGTTTCCGTCGTCAGCTTCTTGATCCCGGAAATCTTGTTGTAATACGCCTGGGCCACGGCTGTATTGGGCTTGTGGCTGCCCGCGGGCGACACGCCTTCGTTCTTGAAGTAGATTCTGGCGGGAGTGCCGAGAGCCTTTTCCAGCCCGTAGGCTCGCTGGAGGGGAGAGGGGCGCCACTTGTAGAGTATCGAGAGCACTTCCTCCGGTATGTCTATCCAGCGCTCGGCCGACATCTCCTGTTCGATGAGGTTCATCGGGAATACCGCCGCGAGCTGCTCGGGCGTAACAGGCTTGCCTCCCGGACCGAGGGGCGGAAGGGGCGCGGAAGGCAGGTCCGCGGCCAGGTTGTACCACTGCTTCGGCATCTCTTCTTCGCCGAGGAAGATCTTCGTGCTCATGGAATCCTCCGTATGTTTCTACTTGTAGTAACTGTTTACACGACCCAGGATGTTTCTGTCAATAGATACATTCACAATTTCATGTTTTTTTGTGCCAGGAAAAAGGCCCGGACTCCTTGACGCTCATGACCGTTGGTTATTTAATTACCATGAGTCATACAAAGGATCGCCGATGAGCATAGAAGAACGGAAAACCAGGGAGAAGGAAGAACGCCGGAGCCTCATCCTGGGCAAGGCCAAAGCGCTGATCCTCGAACACGGCGTCGCTTCCTTCACGATGCAGGACATCGCAACCGCCTGCGAACTGAGCAAGGCCACCATCTACCTGTATTTCCAGAACAAGGACGCCATTCTCATGGAGATACTGGAGGAAGCGGCATCGGCCTTCGTCGAGTACGCGAAATCCAGGATTCCCGAGGGAGCGTCCGGGCTGAGGGCGCTCCATGCCCTCTGGGAGAGCTATCTGACCCTTTTCGGCGAATCGCAGGACATCGTCGTGCTCACGGGGATCAAGAATTTCATCGACCCCGAGTTTCCCCTCAATCCCGACAGCCAGGGCAGCCGGTTCAGTCAGGCCATGGGAAAACTGCTGGACTTGATATCCGATGTCCTGAGGCAGGGCATGGCGGACGGCTCCCTCGAAACGGGACCGGACCCCGACAGGCTCGCCCGGACAGTGATCATGATCAGCACATCCATCATCGACATAGTCACGAGAATCCCGAGGCCCAGGAGGGATTCCCTCCGGATCAGCACCGAAATGCGCGAAACCTTCGGCATCCTCCTGCGAGGTCTGGCAGCCGAAGGTTCGGACCCTTCTCTCTTCACCTTGACCGAAAAATAAGAGGATTAGCCATGGAGAAATTTTTCAGGCGCCCGCGCTGGATAGTAGCCATCGTCGCGGCGATCACCGTCTTCTTCGCCCTGCAGATCCCGCGGATGGAGCTGGACAACAACAATTTCCGCTTCGTGCCCGACAAGGATCCCGAGAGATTGGCCCTTGCGCGCGTGGATGAAACCTTCGGCAGCCAGATCATCATCCTCGTGGGACTCGAACGCAGGCACGGCACGGTGCTGGATGCGGACTTCCTGGGCAAGCTCCGCTCCTTCGGCGAGAGCATCAGGAACATTCCCATCGTGGAATCCGCCACCTCCCTCGTTTCCACCGACTATCTCACGGGCGAAGGCGATTCCATCGTCGCCCAACCCCTCGTCGGCGAGGATTTCGGCGGCACGGAGGAGGAGATGGCGGCTCTGAAGGACAAGCTCCTGAGCTGGGATCTCTATAACCGCGCCCTCGTGTCGGACGACTTCACCGGAACCCAGATGCTCGTCTACCTCGACATCCCCGCCGAAGACGCAGGAAAGCCGGAAGTCGTCGCCGTCCACAAGTCGATCAAGCGCTTCGCCGAGGAGGCGAATTTCGTCGACACGAATGTCTACATCACAGGGATGCCGGTATTCAGTTCCGTCGTCAACGACGCCACCCGCGCCGACCTGTTTTTCCTCGTGCCCCTCGTCGTCATCGTCGTGGTGGGTGTCCTGTTCCTCTCCTTCAGGAGGCTGAGCGGAGTCATCCTCCCCCTCCTGACAGTCCTCATCTCGGCGGTATGGGCCATAGGCGCGATGCCCCTTTTCGGCATCAAGCTTTCGATACTCTCGACAGTGCTTCCCGTCATCCTCGTGGCGGTGGGAAGCGCCTATGGCATCCATGTCGTGAGCCATTACTATGACGAAATCGCGGGCAAGCGCGAGCTGGACGAAGCCGGACACAGGGCTATCGTGTTCGCCGTGCTGCGCAGGATAGGAAAACCCGTCCTTCTCGCCGCGCTGACCACCTTCGCCGGATTCGCCTCATTCTGCTTCACGAAAGTCGTTCCCATCTTCGAGTTCGGCCTCTTCGCCAGTTTCGGCGTCCTGGTCGCCTACTTCATCTCCGTCACCCTAATTCCCGCCCTCCTCCTCATGCGCGGCCCCATCAGGAAGCTTCCGCGCTTCAAGACCTCGGAAATGGAGCCGGGAGAGGAAGACCCCCTGAGCGGAGCCATCGCCGATGCCCTGGGCCACGTCGCCGCCAAGAGACGGACTGTCCTTTTCGCGGCATTCCTGGTCGTAGCGCTCTCGCTCTTCAGCGTTTCCCGCCTCATCATCGACAATGTCCTCGTCGAATACTTCAAGCCGGACACCGATATCGCGCTTTCGGACGGCTTCATCAGGGAGAAGTTCGGCGGGTCCAAGTCCGTGAGCCTCGTTGTCCGCTCTACGATCCCCGGAGAAGTGCTGAGGCCCGACGTGCTGGCCGCCATGGACGGGCTCGCGCTCTACCTGAAGGAAAATGTCCCGGAAGTGGGGAAGACCACTGGCTTCACCGATCTCATAAAGCGCGTGAACCAGGTATTCAACGCGGATGAAAACCCCGCCGGACTGAAGCCGACTCAAGCCGGCCCGGCGGAATCGCCTGACGAAGGCGGCGGGATGGCCTTCGGTTTCGGCTTTGCCGGCGCCGACGAAGCTCCCGCGGAGCCTGCCTTAGGCGGAAGCACAGCCGGGGAGGCTGCCGGGGCCGAGCCGGCCCCTCCCCTCGAGGCCGCGGAAAAGATGGACGCCATGGCGTTGGCGGCCCTCCTCAATCGCGCGCTCTCCGAAAAGGGCGGAGCGGAAATGACGGCCAGGGAACTCGTGAACAGCGTCTCCCGCCTCACCAACTACCGCGGCGCGGCCTACTATGAGATTCCCGTCGATCCGGCCCGATACGGCAAGACGAGCGCCGCCGAGCTCCATGGCCTCATCTCCAACTACCTCGTCCTCCTCTCCGGCGACCTGGGCACCTTCGCCGACGATCCCCTCGAACCCAAGGCCATACGCATGGAGATACAGCTGAGGACGGTCGGGCAGATCGATACGGACAGGGCGATGGACGCCATCCACGCCTATGTAAACGAGCGTTTCCCCAAGGACATAAAGGTGGAGATCGCCGGCACGGCCCTTGTGGAGAAATCGCTCAACGCCCTCGTGGTCCAATCCCAGCTGGTCTCCGTAGCCCTTTCCCTCCTGATGGTCTTCCTGATCCTCTCGGTGTACTACCGTTCGGCCATCGCCGGCCTCATCGGCCTCGCCCCGCTCTCGATTTCCATCCTGACCAATTTCGCCGTCATGGCCCTCGCGGGAATAAAGCTCAATATCGGCACGGCCATGGTGGCGAGCATAGCCGTGGGCATAGGCATCGACTATACGATCCACTACATGGCGGCCTATCACCACGAATATCTCCTCACCGGCGGCGGAGGCTCCTTCCTGCGCAGGACCTTCCTCACCTCGGGCAAGGCTATCCTCTTCAACGCGGTATCGGTGGGGGCGGGCTTCGCAGTTCAACATACTGGCCGAATTGGGAATCCTCATCGCCCTCACTATGGGCACAAGCGCCCTCGTGAGCCTCACCCTTCTTCCAGTGCTCCTCATCATGATCAATCCAGCCTTCATAAGACGGCCATTGCCGTCGGACAAGGCATGACATTCCACGGAGGTTCTGCAATGAAACGGTTCATCGGCGTTCTCGCCGTTCTCTTCCTTGCCGCGGGGATGGCATTTTCCCAGACCGCGGCCGAAATCATGAAAGCTTCAAGGGAGCGCATCACCGCGGACACTGTGTCCACGAGGGCGCGGATGGTCATCACCGCAAAGGACGGCAGCCTCACCGAACGCATCGTGGACCAGTACACGAGCGCCGCGGGCGAAGTCACGAAGACAGTGATCGTCTTTCAGAAGCCGGCTTCGGTGGCGGGAACCAGGTTCCTCACCATCGCCGCGGCGGGGAAGCCCGGCGACCAGTGGATATTCCTGCCCTCCCTGGGCAAGGTCCGCCGCGTCGCGGCCAGCGAGGGGTCGGCCAGCTTCATGGGCACCGATCTTTCCTATGACGATGTGTCCTCGGCCGACCGCGACATCGATCTCGATACCTACAGCCTCCTGCGCGAGGAACTCCTCGGCGGCAAGCCCTGCTGGGTGATCGAAGCCAAGCCCAAGGATCCGGACTACCACTATTCGCGCATGGTCGGTTGGATCGAGAAGGCCAGCTACATCTCGCTGAAAATGGAGCTCTACGACAGGAAGGGAACGCTGGCCAAGGTCATGGAGATGAGCGGAATCAAGGATTTCCAGGGGAGGCTCACCCCCACCGTCACGAAGATGACGACGGTGCAGGCCAAGACTTCGACCACGATCTACACCGACATTCTCAAATACGACGATCCGATACCGGCCGGCGTTTTCACCGAACGCTTCCTGCTGACGGGCAGACCTTGAAGGAGGGCGGCATGAACATGAAAAAGACGGCCTTTTCGGCCATACTGATCACCGGGCTGCTGATATTCGGAGGCGGCGCCGCCGGAACCCAGGAATTCGGGTTCCCGGTCGCCGATGCCGCTTCGGGACAGGCGGACTCAGGCGCTGAAACGGGAGGCTCCCTTTCCTTCTCCCTCCTCGCCTTCCCCGCCGAACTGCTCGACGGCGACTTTACCCACAGCTCGGCCCTGCCCGAGGCCCGTCTCTCCGTCTCCGCTGCCGGAGCCATGGCGGAGGGATTCCTCGGTCTGCGACTGGACAAGGATCTCCTCGAAAACGATCCCGCCGGCATCCTCGATGAAGCATGGCTTCGCATCTTCGCCGGGAAGTCGACCACGATCCAGGGCGGCCTCATGCGCGTTTCCTGGGGCAGGGCCGACAGCCTCAGCGTCCTCGATGTCCTGAATCCGCGGGACCTCACCGACCTCACCCTCCGCGACGAGAAGGACCGCAAGATCGCCGTCCCCATGCTCCGCCTCACCCAAGGCCTGGGCGAAAGGATATCGGCCGATTTCGTCTACCTGCCCTTCTTCGAGGGCGACCGCATCGCGAGCGCAGGCCCCTGGGTACCGGCCGCCCTTCAGCCATTCAGCCTGGCCACGATCGTCGCGCCGGACACTTCGGGTCTCGATTCGGGCCAGGCGGGCATGCGCCTGACCGCGAGCCTCGCCGGCATCGACCTGGGAGCCCAGTATTTTTATGGCTACATGACGACGCCCTGGATGGACACGACCGATGCGGCGATCTTCCTGTACTTCAACCCAGCCCAGGCCATCGATATCGGCTACAATCCTTACCACCAGATAGGCGCGGACCTGGCATTCGCGGCGGCAGGCTTCAACGTACGGGCCGAAGCTGCCCTCAACCTCACAGGGGACGCCGACGGCATCGAAACCCTCGTCTACAACCGGAATCTCGCCTGGTCGGCAGGCTTCGACAGGAGCCTCTTCGCGGGCATCGATCTCAACCTGCAGGTCATGGGCAAGCTGAGGCTCAACCACGATAAGATCGACACTTCGCCGGCCTCCCTCGATATCGAGGCGCGCTCCGACATCACCTCCACCCAGATAGCCGCTCTCCTTTCGCGTGGTTTCATGCAGGACAGAGTGAAGGTCGAACTCCTGGGCATGCTAGGGGTGGAAAAGCAGGATTACATGATCGAGCCTGGTATCTCCGTCACGTTCGGGGATGCCGAGATAGCCTTGAGGGGACGTTATTTCGGGGGCGACGCGGCGGGCGACCTGGGACAGTACAATAAGAAGAGCTATGTGAGCCTTTCGTCCAAATTCCTTTTCTGAAAAGGGCAAGGTCCAGGCTTCAGCCCGGGACGATCACGTTGTAGAGATCGGGAATCCTCTCCATGACAAGGGGGAAATCGCAGCGGGCCAGCTCCTCGGTCTCGCCGTCGCACTGGAGGGGAATCTTTTCCTCGTACTCGAGTTCCACCCTGGAAGCGGTGAAATGCTCCACTTCCCTCACTCCCTCGTGGCGCCCCGTCTCGATGGCGCCCTTCACGAGGAGTTTTCTCAGGAGACTGGT
Source organism: uncultured Treponemataceae bacterium (assembly GCA_964604295.1). Taxonomy (GTDB): domain Bacteria; phylum Spirochaetota; class Spirochaetia; order Treponematales; family Rectinemataceae; genus CAZRYP01. Next base: position 1,513 of record CAZRYP010000016.1, on the reverse strand, counting down.
CTGGCGCACGGCGATGACGTTTTCGACGCCGGGAAGTATGCGCTTATTGGATCCGTACTGGCGGTTGCCCGAGGCGCCCATGGCCACGAAGAGCCTCTCTTCCCGGCTATCCCTGACTGTCTTCCCGTCCTCGTCCCATGCCTTCAGCCCCATGGGCGCGACCGTATACTTCCTATCGTAGAGCATGGTCGCCACATTCACCCAGAACTTGTAGGAATCGCCGGGAAACACCGATTTCAGCCTGTTGGTCTTGTCGGCCACATAGGCGTCGAGACCCACGCTCGCGATATTGAAGGCCCATAGAGGGGATTTGCCCCCCTCCTCGGCCGGACGAACCTGGACCGCCGCCCTGCGCTCGAATTTGAGGGGGCCGAGAAACCGGCCCAGGGCGACGACGAGATCCCTGCCCTCCGAGCCGTCGTTTCCCGTGCCCATGGGCAGGCGAAGCAGGGCGAAGCGATCCTTTTTTTCGTCAGGAAGGTGGAGAAGGCGCTCGGCTGTCTCGAGGCTGGTTCCGTCCCCGCCCGCGGTCATGATGATATGGATGGAGTCGTGCCCGTTGGCCGCCGAGCGCTCGAGGACTCGTTGGGCTATCGCTGACGCGTGGCCGCCGCGCTCCGTGAGGTGCAGGCGCACCTGGACTTCCTTTTCGCGAAGAGGCAGGGAGGCCGCCAGAGTCGCCACCTGCCGCAGCTCATCCTTGCGCCGGGCCGCGAATCTGCGTCGCTTGAAGCCCCCGGCCTTGGGATTGGCGATGATGTCCACGATCAGCATGTTCTTCGGGAAGGAAGGGGAGTGGGCGAGAATTGCCCGGATCCCTTCCGCCAAGTCTTCTGGGCGCATATCAGGTAGGATAGTACCGCTTGGGTGATATGTCCATGAGGGGGACGCCGCGCCCGACGGCGGGTCAGCCCTTCACGGCTCCCATGGTAAGGCCCTTCACCACATACTTCTGGAAAATCATCGTCAGTATGATAGCCGGCGTCATGATGGCCACCGCGGCGGCCATGACGGCTCCCCAGTCGACCTCCGCATAGGACACGAAATTGTAGACCGCGATAGGCAAGGACTTGGTCCTCTCCATGCTCAGGACCTGGGAAAACATGAAGTTGTTCCAGGAAAAGATGAAGGAAAGCGTGATGGAGGTGACGATCCCCGGCCCGGAGACCGGAAGGATGATCGACCAGAAAGCCCTCTGGCGCGTGGCTCCGTCCACCATCGCCGATTCCTCCATCTCCAGGGGTACGGTCTCGAAGTAGCTCGACATGATCCATACGACTATGGGCAGGGCGATGAGCATATGGGAGAGGATGAGGGCGATGTAGCTGTCCATCAGGTGGAGCCTGGAAAAGATGATGTACCAGGGCATCAGGAAGGAAATCCCGGGCATGAGCTTGGCCACCAGGATGAAGACTGCCAGCTTTTTCTGCTGGAAACGGGCTATCGTATAGGCCGCCGGCAGGCCCAGCATCACGGACAAGCCCACGGAGACGATGCCCACGATCGACGAGTT
>CAZRYP010000015.1:16059-19504 GCA_964604295.1 uncultured Treponemataceae bacterium | reverse complement strand
GATGCCGAGTTCGCGGAAGGACCGGGTCAGCTTTTCGAAACCTGCCTTCATGCCGATGACGGGATCCTTCGAACCGCTGAAAAGATAGATCGGCAGATTCGTGGGTATGCTGTCCATGAAGCTTTCGGAATACACCTTTCCGATGCCGCGCAGCAGGTCGTCGTAAAAGCCGTAGGAACAGACGAAATTGCATTTCGGATCGGCGACGTAGGCCGCGACGACATTCTGGTCCCTGCTGATCCAGTCCGAACCGGTTTTCGCGTCCTCGACCGTTTTGGCATAGTTGCCGAAGGTCATCGCGCGCGGCAGCCTTGCCGGGGCATGGGCGCCCTTCAGGGTCTTGCCGGTTTTAACGACGAGCCTGCCCGCGATATCCAGAAAAGCCGAGGGCTTCTCCGGAGGACCGGAAAGGGCTACCCCGTCCAGATATTTGCCGTACATGCTGCAGAGGGCCATGCCCAGAAGGGCTCCGAACGAATGCCCGAAATAGAAGAGCGGGACTCCGCCCTGCTCCTTCGCCGCGAAATCCCCTATTTCCACGATATCCTCGACGACTCTCTCGAAACCGTTCGCATCGGCCAGATATCCTCGATCGGCGCCCTGGTCCGTGTCGCCATGGCCCCGGAGGTCTGGTATATAGACAGCCATGCCGGAAGCGGCCAAAGCCCCCGCCATCTCGAAGTAACGGCTGCCGTATTCGTTCATCCCATGGCCGACGACGACGACGGCCTTTACGGGACCGGAAGAATTCACTTTCTGATATGCGATCACTTTTCCGTCAGAAGCCCCGAATTTCAGACCACTTTCTGTCATCAACGCCCTCCATGGAAGCAGGCCATTTATTACCTATCGTCCGATCGCCGATGGGCAATACTAGCTTTCTTCTATGTATCGGTTCAAGATGTTGATTAATGAAGAAATGATTTCACGCGTCGCGCATGCTGGAACAAGCCCCGCGCCCGGCTATATACTGCGCCTGCGGGCGTGCCCTTGCCGGACGACAGGACATCAGGCCATATGCCGGCGACGCCGCGGGGAAATATTGAAGACCTTCATATCGCACAGCAGGGAAGAGACCTTGAGATTCGGGGAATCGATCGGTAAAGCCGCGCCCGACGGAGCCGTCATAGCGTTCAAGGGCGATCTGGGCGCGGGCAAGACCACTCTGAGCAAGGGCATAGCCCGCGGCCTGGGGATCGTGGAAGAGTTGACCTCTCCCACCTATACCATCGTCTCCGAATATGCGGGCAGACTCACCCTCTTCCATATGGACGCTTACAGGCTCGGGGGAAGCGCCGATTTCGCGGAAATCGGCGGACCGGAAATGCTCGAGGCTCCCGGCAGCCTCTGCCTGATTGAATGGAGCGAAAGGCTGCCCGAGATTGCTGGCGGAAGGACGGCTGTCGTGGAGATCAGGGTGATGGACGACGGCGCCCGACGGTTTTCCGTCAGCGGAACCTGGCTGGAGGCCTTGCTGCCATGAATATTCTCGTCTTCGACACATCCACGGATCTTCTCTCCGCCGGCTTGAGGAAGAGCGACGGCAGGCTGGCAGCCCTCGTCGAGAGCGGCTTCAGGCATTCGGAAACCCTTTTGCCCGCCATCGGACGTTGCCTTGCCGCCGCCTCGGTGACTCTCGGGGATGTGGGACTCATCGCGTGCACGAAAGGCCCGGGTTCCTTCACGGGACTGCGGATAGGCTTAGCCACGGCCAAAGGCCTCTCCCTCGCGCTCGGAATCCCATGGGTGGGAATCCCGACCCTCGACTGCATCGCCGCGGGCTGGGAAGAACCGGGCCTGACCATAATCCCCGTCCTCGACGGAAGGAAGAACCGGATCTATTCGGCCATTTACAAGGGCGGGCTGAGGTTGGGGGAATATCTCGACATCGAGGCGGCAGGGCTTCTCGCCATGTTGGACGGCGAAGACAGGGTATCCTTCGTAGGTCCCGATGCCGAGATTTTCACCGACTGGGTCCTCGAAAGGCCAGGCTTCCACGTGGAACGCGACGAGCCGGAAAGGCGGCTTTCCTCCCTCTGCGCGCTTGCGGAACGCCGCTATCGAGAGAAGGGAGGAGAGAGCGATGACGAGGGTCCGCTCTACCTCCGTGAGCCGGAAATAGGCTGAAGACGATCAGAGATTCTTGAGGTACACTCTTCTGCGCTTGTGCTGCCGCTTGGGATAGTCCTTCCAGAGTCCCTGCACGGCGATATTCGTCTCCAGTTCCGGATTGGTCTCCGAGAATTTTATGCCGTTCTCTATGGCGCTCTGGTTGAGGGAAGTCATGAGGAGGGCGACGACCCCCCTCGCCACATACTCCTTGCGAACCGCGATCAGCATCATGTCCATGGTCTTCGGTCTTTTAAGCGCGATCAGCAGCCTGATCCAGCCGAAGGGGAAGAGCCTTCCCCGGGAGCGGTGGAGGGCATCCGAAAGGCTGGGAATCGTTATCGCGAAGCCCGCCAATTTGCCGGCCTCGTCCACCAGGATCTTGGTGAACCGGGGATCGACGAAACCCAGATACTGATCGATATAAGCCTCGACCTGCCTGCGGGAAAGGGGCGTCGTGCCGTAGAGGCCGGCATAGGCTTCATCCAGGAGTTCGAAGAGCTGGTTGGCGTAGTTCTTTATCAGCTGCTTCCTGCTTTTCCACTCGGCGATCCTCACCCCGGAACGCTTGGCGATGATCTCGTTCACTCGAAGGAGTTTTTCGGGTATGGCTTCGGGTGTCTGCACCATGAACTCGATCCAGTCCACATCCTTTGAATAGCCCAGCCTTTCCAGATAGAGGGGGTAGTAGGGGTAATTGTAAATCGTGGCGAATGTCGCCCGCTCCTCGAAGCCCTCTACGAGCATCCCTTCCCTGTCCAGATCCGTGAAGCCCAGCGGTCCGTGCATGCCCTCCATTCCCTTGGAGCGAGCCCATTCCTCCACTGTCGCCACGAGAGCCTGGGCCACATCGAAATCCTCAATGAAGTCGATCCATCCGAAACGGGCATATTTCTTGCCCCATTTCTCCACATAACGGCGATTGATGATTCCGGCGATCCTGCCAGCCATCTTGCCGTCCTTCCAGGCCGTCCAGTATTCCGCCTCGCAGAATTCAAAGGCTGGGTTCTTGTCGCGCCGCAGGGTATTGATGTCGTCGAAGAGCACAGCGGGCACCCAGTTAGGCTCGTCGCCATACAGGGTTTCGGGAAATACGGCAAAGGCTTTCAACTCAGCCCTCGAGGTCACCTTTCTGATTTCAACGCTCATAGCTGCTCCTCGCTCCTGGCCTGCATCTCCGATTCCTTCCGCCATTCGGCGATAAAATGCTCGTAGGCGGCTATGGTCGCCGCCGTGACGATATCGCCGAGCTCGCCCCGCCCAAGCCAGTCATTTCCTTCAAGGATGTAGAGGTGTTCAAGGGCGGAGCGCGCATCCTCAAGGGAGAATCCAGGAT
>CAZRYP010000015.1:0-16049 GCA_964604295.1 uncultured Treponemataceae bacterium | reverse complement strand
TCCGGTTCTCGAGCCCCTTCAAGGAGCTCTCGAAGGTTTCCTCGCTTTTCCGCTCGCGCCAATCCGTTGAAGACATCGGTACCCCTTTTTCTGGCGGAAGTATATCGGCGCCATTCTGCCGTGTAAAGCGCGCGGAATCCCCAAGGCCTTGACTAAGACCTCGTCGAGCAGGTATAAATCTTCCGTTCACGGCGAGGTAGCTCAGTTGGCAGAGCAAGCGGCTCATATCCGCTGGGTCGTGGGTTCAATCCCCTCCCTCGCTATCGAATATAAAGCCCTTCTCCGGAAGGGCTTTTTTATTGCCCCGATCCCGGTATTCATGTATAGTGCCTGCATATTTTCATTGGCGTTTGCGCGCCAACCGAGGACAGGAAGATTGTGAAGCGATATCAACTGGGCGAGCAGTCCAGAGGCACCCTCGCCATGGCGGGATGCGGCTTGCTCTGGAGTACGACAGGACTCCTAATAAAACTGGTCGATTGGCACCCCTTCGCGATAGCGGCGGCAAGGAGCGCCATCCCCGCCATCTTTCTCCTCGCGGTAGTCAGGCGGCCGCGATTCAAATTCTCCTTCGACAAGACGCTCGGAGCAGTCTTCATGGCGGCCACGGTGATCCTCTTCGTCTTCGCCAACAAGCACACGACGGCGGCGAACGCCATCCTCCTCCAGTATGCCGCCCCGATCTATGTCGCCATCCTCGGCGCGGCGACCTTGAAGGAGAAGCCTCGAATGGAACACTGGCTTGCCCTGGCGGTCATCTGCCTCGGCATGTTCCTTTTCTTCAAGGAATCCTTGGGCAAGGGAGATCTTCTCGGCGACCTGATGGCCGCCCTGTCCGGCGTCACATTCGCGCTTCAGATAGTCGTCCTCAGGAAACAGAAGGACGACTCGCCCTTCGATTCGCTTCTCCTCGGCCATATATTCATCGCCCTCATCGCCGGGTTCATATCGCTTTTCCTGCCCGCCCCCATAGTGACCGCCAGGACCCTCCTCCTGATAGTGCCCGTCAGCATAGCCCAAGTGGGATTGGCGACTATACTGTTCGCGTACGCGATCAAGCGCATCACGGCTCTCGAGAGCATCCTGACGGCTGTCATCGAACCTCTGTTCAGCCCTCTCTGGGTATTCCTTTTTCTGGGGGAGTTGCCAGGGAAGACAGCGCTGCTGGGAGGAGTCCTCATCATCAGTGCCGTGGTGACCTCCTCGATCATTTCCGCCCTGCGGAGCGCGAAAGCTAGGCGATGAGCCGGGGCGGCTTAAATGACCTTCATGACAAATATCCATGTATCGTCTATACTCTTGCCTATGGAATCATCCAGGACAAAACCTAAGCCGGATTGGATCAAAGTCAGGCTTCCGGCCGGCAACGAGTGGAAGGCGGTGGATGGAATACTTTCCCGCCTCGGGCTCCACACTGTCTGCGACGAAGCGCGCTGTCCCAACAAGGGAGAGTGCTGGGGATGCGGGACCGCCACCTTCATGATCCTCGGCGATATATGCACGAGGGGTTGCTCCTTCTGCGCCGTGGAAGCGGCCGCGCGGGGAAGGCCGGTGCGGCCGGACGAGCCCGAAGCCCTCGCGCTTGCGGTCGGGGAGATGAACTTGTCCTATGCCGTCATCACTTCGGTCGACCGCGACGACCTGCCGGATAAGGGAGCCGCGCATTTCGCCCGATGCATCGAGGCCATACGGGAAAAAGTCCCGGCGGTGAAAATAGAAGTCCTCATTCCGGACTACCGGGACGAGGAGCTGAGGACCGTCGCGGCCGCCCGCCCCGACGTCGTCGCGCACAACGTCGAGACGGTGAGACGGCTCCAGCGTGTGAGGGACGGGCGGGCAGGTTTCGACAAAAGCCTCTCGACCCTCCGGCAAGCCAAGAGCATGGGAATCAGGGTGACGAAAACTAGCATCCTCCTCGGCCTTGGAGAAACCAGGGACGAGCTCAAAGCCGCCTATGCCGAGCTTCGCGAGGCCGGCGTGGACATCCTGGTCATGGGCCAGTACCTCCAGCCTTCAGTCCGCGAAATCCCCGTCGAGGAATATATACATCCCGACAGCTTCGAGCTCTACGCCGACGATGCCCGCGAGGCAGGCTTTTCCACCGTGATCGCCTCGCCCTTCGCCAGGACGAGCTATCATGCCCACGACGCATGGAAGGAGAAATCACGATGAAGGTCTTAGCCGTCGGCAAGCCCGCGGGATGCAAGCTCCTGAGGATTTCGGCGGAGCTTTCGCGATTGCCGGGAGGCGCTATATTGCTTGAATCCATCTCCATACACGGCGATTTCTTCGCGATTCCCGAGGAGAAGTTCGAAGACTTGGAAAAACGGCTCGGGGGACATGAGCTCTCCCTCCTCGCCGAGCGTTACGACGCGCTCATACATGAGATGGGCATTCAGGCGATAGGCATTTCCGGCCTGGGAATCCTCTCCACCATACAAGGGGCGATCGATGAAACATTCTTTCAGGGTATTGAGAACAGGCTTTGATTCTGCCTATTTCAACATGGGACTCGACGAGGCCATCCTGGGATCAGTGGCGGAAGGCTTGTCAGCCCCGACTCTGCGCCTCTACGGATGGAACCCCTCAGCCATATCGATAGGATATTTCCAGGGAGTCGGGGAAGAGCTCGATGTCGATGCCTGCGCGCGGCAGGGCGTCGATATCGTGAGGCGGATCACGGGAGGCGGCGCCGTATTCCACCAATCCGAGCTTACCTACAGCATCGCCATTCCCGAGGGACACCCCCTCGCTCCGAAATCCATCCTCGATTCATACGCGACAATATGCCAGGGCATCACGGCCGGCCTCGGCGAACTTCGGATCCAAGCCGAATTCGCCCCGATCAACGATATCGTGAGCAGCGGGAAAAAGATTTCGGGCAATGCCCAGACCAGAAAGAGGGGCTGTCTTCTCCAGCATGGAACCGTAATTATCCGGGTCGATGTGGACATGATGTTCTCCCTCCTGAAAGTGCCGAAGGAAAAGGCGCTGGGCAAGTTGATCGAGGACGTGAAGGCGCGCGTAACCTCCGTTTCGGAAATCCTCCACTCGGAGATCTCCTTCGATGATGTCGCCGACGCGATCCTGAAGGGCTTCGTGAAAGCCCTCGAGATGGATCCGGCGGAAACGGTGCCCACTGCCCTGGAATTGGATGAGGCGCGCAGGCTGGCCAGGGAGAAATTCTCCACCCAGGCATGGATATTCAGACGTTGAGCCTATGAGATGCCCCATGTGCGAAGGGAGGGCCGCCCTCTTCGCCCTGAATTGGAAGAAGACCGCGCTATGCTATCATCGCTGCGGGTACTGCGGTTTCGTCTTTCTTGCGGATAGGCATATCGTATCGCGGGCGCAGGAAAAAACGCGCTATCTGCTTCATAGGAACGATCCGCCATCCCCGGGCTACAGGGATTTCCTCAGAGCCTTCCTCGCCCAGGCTCTTCTCCCCTATAAGAATCCCGGCTCCAGGATTCTCGATTTCGGCTCCGGTCCCGCTCCCGTGCTCGCGGAAATGCTGAACGCACTGGGCTATGTCTGCGACAGGTACGATCCCATCTTCGCCAGGACCAGATCGTGGCGCAGACGGTCCTACGATGCCATCCTTCTCCATGAGGTGGCAGAGCATATCCGCTTACCGGGTTCTGTCTACTCAACCCTCGCAGGACTCATCGTCCCCGGCGGGATTATCGCCCTCCGAACCCGTTTCCTCCCTTCGTCGATGGATGAATTCCCGGGCTGGTGGTACAGGATGGATCCGACCCATATCGGTTTCTACACGGCCGAATGCCTGACAAGGTATTTTGAGAGGAAGGGATTCTCCCTTCTCGCCCTCGCCCGCCCCGATATCATCGTTTTCAGGAAGGAGGACGCGCCCGACCGATGAAGGCCGATCATCGAACAGGCTCCACCCGCCGCGCCCGGCCGCGGACCGATTGACTTAGCGGCGATTCCTGCTACACTTGTCCACGAATATTCGCGCTGCTGTTTCCCAAGGGACAATATGGCGATATCGATCTTCCAGAACATCTCACTCATCATATCGATCGCCCTCGTCTATCATTTCGTCGCGCGGCAGCTCCATGGCAAACCTCATATCGTCCTCATCCTCAACGGCCTCTTTCTCGGCTCCACGGCTATCCTTGCCATGCTTATGCCCTTTCGATTCTCAAGCGGCATCATCTATGACGGACGCACGATAATCCTGGCAGTGGCCGGACTCTTCGGCGGACCGATCGTCGTCGGCATAGCCTCGACAATCGCCCTGCTGTTCCGGATTTTCGTCGTCGGGGGCAACGGCTGGCTGGCGGGTTCGGCGACCATCATCTTGGCTTCGGGCATGGGGCTGTCGGTGTATTACTGGAGAAGAAAAAACCCCGGGCAGCTGACCGCCTGGAGGATACTGGCGCTGGGCTATGCGGTCCACATCCTCATGCTGACTGCCCAACTGCTCCTTCCCGACTCGCGATGGAAGTCCATCATCCCCGTCATAGCCTTCCCGGTGCTGCTGATTTATCCCCTGGCGTTCTATTTTATCTGCAAGCTCTTCCTGGACGATGAGGAAAGGACGAAAAACCAGAGGCTCCTGGAGGAATCCGAAGCCCGCTACAAGCTTCTTTTCCAGAATCACCATTCCATAATGCTTCTCATCGATCTCGACACGGGGCGGATCGTCGACGCAAACCCGGCCGCCGAGGCTTTCTATGGATGGGAAAAAGTCCAGCTCCTCTCCATGGAAATTTCGGAGATAAGCGCCCTGCCCTTCGAAAGGATACAGGAGCACATGACGCTCGCGCTGGAGGGCAAGAAGTATTCCTTCCTGGCCAGGCACAGGCTGGCAAGCGGCGACATCCGCGATGTCGAGACATTTTCCGGCCCCATCGAGTTCTTCGGGAAAAAGGTCCTCTACTCCATAGTCAACGACATTTCCGCGAGGGTCCAGGCTGAAAACGAGGTAAGGCAACTGAACCAGACGCTGGAGCAGCGCGTGGCCAAGCGGACCCAGGAATTGCAGGACGCCAACAGGGAGCTCGAAGCCTTCGCCTATTCCGTATCCCACGACCTCAGGGCTCCCCTGCGGGCGATCGAAGGCTTCTCTTCCCTCCTGTGCAAGGAAACCGGAACCGCGCTTACAGGCGACGAATCAGGCCATTATCTCGATCGCATACGATACAACGCGGCAAAAATGAACAGGCTGATCGACGATCTCCTGCGCCTCTCCAGGATCAGCCGACAGGCCCTGCAATTTTCCAGCATCGACCTGTCGCAGCTTGCAAGGGAGGCTTGGCTCGAGATTTCTTCACAAAACCCGGATCGGAAGGTTTCTTTCGACATCCAGGAAAACATGACTGTTCGGGCAGACAAGGCCCTCCTCGAGATGGTGCTCGTCAATTTATTCGGCAACGCGTGGAAATTCACGGCCTCCGTCCCCGAAGCCGTCATCAGGTTCGAATCTATGGACAGCGGGGGAGAGAGGGTCTATTGTGTGAGCGACAATGGCGTGGGCTTTGACATGGCCTACGCCGACAAGCTGTTTTCGCCATTCCAGCGTCTGCATCCCGAGCAGGAGTACGGCGGATCAGGCATCGGGTTGAGCATCGTGCGGAGGATCGTCGCCCGGCATGGCGGCAAGATCTGGGCCAAGTCGGCTCCCTCCGAGGGTGCGACATTCTTTTTCACGCTTGGAGGTTGAAGATGCCCGCGGGTATTTCCGAAAACACTGCGATCCTTCTTGTCGAGGACAATCCCGATGATGAAGAACTGACTCTTCTCGCTTTTAAAAACAACAAGATCGCGAACTTGATCATCGTCGTCCGGGACGGCGCCGAAGCCATGGAATTCCTCTTCAAGACCGGCAAATTCGCGGACAGGGACTTGAGAACCAACCCTCGCCTCGTGCTCCTCGACCTTAAACTCCCTAAAGTCGGGGGACTGGATGTGCTCAAGAAGATGAGGAGCACGCCCGCGACGCAATTCCTTCCCGTCGTCGTCCTTACCACATCCAACCAGGACGAGGACATCGTGAACAGCTATCGGTTCGGCGCCAACAGTTTCATACGCAAACCCGTGGAATTCGGCAAATTCAACGAAGCGATCAAGCAACTCGGATGCTACTGGCTGCTTCTCAACGAAGTTCCCCTCGTGCAGTAGAGCGGGTACTGCGAAGGATCCATGATGTCGGCTCAAAGCCAGTACGCCAAGCTCCTGAAGATACTCATCATCGAAGACAATCCCGACGACGCGTTTCTGGTGTTGCATACGTTGAAAACCAATTTCCCGCAGTCGGCCTGCACCCATGTTTCCAGCCGGAAGGAGCTGGAAGCCTACCTGGCTTCGAACGACGATCCCGATGTGATCCTCTCGGACTGGTCCCTCCCCCAATTCAACGGCCTGGCGGCCCATGAGATGGTCAGGACGAAGGGTCTGGACATCCCCTTCATCATAGTCTCGGGCAAGATCGGAGAAGAAGCGGCCATAATGGCCATAAAGCAGGGCGTATACGATTATGTCCTAAAGGACAACCTCGCAAGGCTGCCCACCGCCATACAGCATGCCCTCGACTACTACGAAAACGAGAAAAAGTCCAAAATCCACAATGCCCTCATCGCTTTGCAGGCTACCGCGCTCAAGGTAGTCCCGGCCGCCATCGCCGTCTTCAATCCCGCGGGGAAGGTGGAATGGATCAATCCCGCCTTCACGGAGCTCACGGGCTATTCGAGCACCGACCTTCTGGACACCGATATCGGCACAGTCTGCGGCGCTGCGACACAACTCCCTCTCGAGAAGATACGCCTGGATCCGGCATCCTTCGAGGATCAGGCTTTTCGCGGAATCGCGAGAAAGAAAGACGGAAGTCCCTATTTCGAGGAGGGAAGGTTTTCGCCCGTCATCGATCTCGATGGCCAGCTCTCGCACATGCTCGTCATAAAAAAGGATGTTTCGGCTTCCGAGCAGCAGAAAAAGGGACTGGAGCTGGATCTTCATCTGGCGACTTCCCTCGGCCAGGCCAAAAGCCCCGAGGGACTATGCATAAACGCCCTCAATACCCTCAAGGCACAACTTCCGGAGGCCCGGCACGGAATTTTCCTCCATACGGACGGCAAGTCGAACGTCGAGAAATGGTTCGGCGAAGAGCCGAACCGAATCAGGACGGGGAACGGGGAATCGGGACCTGAGGGAGACGGGGTCTTCATCCGCGACTTGCTTCTGGAGGAGGAGAAGATAGCCCGGCTCCACGTCAGCTACCCCGCGGACTCGGCCTATGACCAGGTGGAACTTCTCTCCGTAGTGGCCGGCCGGCTCGAAACCGCGCTGCAGAGGATGATCGCCCAGCAGAAGATATCAGCCCAGCTGAGAAATATTTCCTTTCTGAAACGCATCAGCCACACCATAAGCAGAGATATGGATTTCGAGATGGTGGCTGTCCCTCTTCTCCGCCAGATCCAGAAATTCCTGGATGGCGATGCCATCGCGCTCTACCTGAACGATAAAGAGACCAAAAACCTCTCCTGCAGGGCACACAACGGCTTCAAGACGAGGCTCGTCGAGGAAGCGGTGATCGCCTACGGTCAGTCCTACGTCGGCATCGCCGCCGAAGAACAGAGAATCGTGTCGATCGCCAACTTCGACGACATCGCGGCCGGCAACCCCTTCTCCAGGCTGCTCCAGGCCGAGAAATTCCTCTCCCAGCACTGCGCGCCCATCGTCATCGCCGGGAAGACCACGGGCGTGCTCGAGATATTCCAGCGCAGACCTTTTACAGCCAGTTCGGAATGGATGATACTCTTCGACGCCATCGCCACCCAGACAGGTCTCGCCCTCGACTACAATTCCATCTATATCGATCTCCAGCAGGCATATCTGGATCTCGAGCTTTCCTACGAGGCCACGATCGAGGGCTGGTCGGCCGCCATGGACTACAGGGACCAGGAAACCGAAGGTCATTCCAAGCGCGTCACTTCCCTGACAGTATCCCTCGCATCCCGTCTCGGCATTTCGGAGGAGGAGATCACCAGGATGAGCCGGGGCGCCCTCCTGCACGATGTCGGAAAAATCGGGATTCCCGACAGCATCCTGAAGAAGCCCGGCCCTCTCGACGACGCGGAATGGCTGCTCATGAAACAGCACCCTGCCATCGCCTTCGATATGCTCTCCCCGATTCCCTACTTGAAGGACAGCCTCGACATTCCTCTCTATCACCATGAGAAATGGGACGGAAGCGGATACCCGAAGGGACTCAAGGGAGAGGCCATCCCGCTCGCGGCCAGGCTCTTCTCCGTCATCGATGTGTTCGACGCCCTCACGAGCGACAGGCCTTACAGAAAAGCGTGGAACATAGACGAAACCATCGACTACATTCGCAAACAGGCCGGGATACAGTTCGACCCGGAACTCGTGACGGCCTTCATCTCGATGATAGAGGAGTAAGCTCGAAATTCCCTATCCCTTCGCGGGTTTCATGTCGGCGGATCCATCGACACCGGGCTTGCCGCGGGGTTGTTGATCATTTTTTTGAATACCGGTAGTATCCGTCCACGATGAAGGAAGCGATGAAAGAACTCAAGGTTGCCAAGAAGATCACCACCGCGACGCCGGCATTCATTTTCCTTTCTGTCTTCTATGCGTCCTTGCTTATCGTATCCAATATCACCGTCGTCAAGCTTGTCCGGGTCGGCCCCTTCCTGCTGACTGCCGCCTTCTTCACCTATCCTCTCGTCTACGTCATCTCCGACATAATGACGGAGATCTATGGATACCGCCTGTCCATGAAGGCGATATGGGCGAATTTTTCAGCCCAGGCCATGATCGCCCTGATCCTCTCCCTGACGCTACGTCTGCGCGGAATCGACGATTCCATCCAGGGCGCGATGTCTGTCCTCTTTTCGACCACGCTGCGGATCGTGGCGGGCTCGCTTGCGGCGTACTGGGTGGGAGACTGGCTGAATTCCCTCGTCATGTCGAAGATGAAAGTGGCGCAGAAGGGCCGCCGGTTCTTCATCAGAGCCATGGCTTCCTCCATCCCGGCCCACTTCATCGACACAGCCATCTTTACAGCCATCGCTTCGCGGGGAGCTGGGCCGCGGAAGACATCGTCAGGAATATCCTTTCGGAAGGCTTGCTCGCTTCCGTCTACGAATTCGTCGCCTTTCCCCTCACCTATTTCGCGGTCCGCTGGTGGAAGAAAAGGGAACACATCGATGTGTACGATGAGGGAATCAGTTACCGCCCATTCTGAACACTTGGGAATCGGTAACATCCGTTACAGCCCGCCGAATCGGTAAAACGCTATCTTCCTCATTGAGAAGCATGAAGTCCGCGAAGGGCTGGAGGTGGGATATGAGCAAGGCTATCAGTGAACTGAAGCGCGAACACGAGGCTATATCGTTCTCTCTCGGAATACTCGAGAAACTGGCGAGCGCCGCCCGCTCGGGCGAGGAATGGCAAATCAGGACAGTCCGAAGGTTCGTCGCCGTCCTTAAGGTAAATCGACGAGCCATAGGCTCGTCGCCGTCAAACAATAAAGGCTATCCTTGCGGATAGCCTTTATTGTTTGACGCTCCCCCGCGGTGGTTCGAACACCGGACCCAGTGGTTAACAGCCACTTGCTCTGCCAGCTGAGCTACAGGGGAATGCTGACGGTTCTTCTCCCGAAAGCGGTTGAAATCTAGCGTTTTCCCTACGCTTTGTCAATAGGAATTCGAAGACCGCGACGAACCCTACGGCCTTTGGCCGTCATGGGTTTGCATGTTCGCCGATGAAGTCGAAGACCTTCGCTTCCCATAATTCCGGATCGGTCATGAGGCTCTTGGCATGGCGCGCCCCGGGGACGAGGAGAAGTCCGGTGGCGGCTTTGCCCGCCTTTATCCTCTCATTGTAAATCTTCACCGACATCGAGAAGGGAACGTATCTGTCTTCCATGCCGTGGATCAGGAATATGGGCATTTCGGAGGAGACGGCCGCCCGGAGGGGCGAGGCGTCTTCGAGCCTAAAACCCCTCGCTGCCTTCGAAAACAGGGACACGCAACGTATCACCGGGCGGCGAAGGAATCGGGGCAGGCCCATCATATCCAGTCTGGCGTCCATCTCCTCCGCGATGCTCGTGAAGGGGCAATCTGCGATGACGAACCGGACGGGTTCATCTCGCCGCGAGACGCCCAGACCCGCGTATTGGAGCGCCGAGGCGGCGCCGAGCGACTCCCCGACCAGACCCAGCATGGGGGATTCAGGGAAAAGCCTTCCCAACTCCCCGACTGTCGAGGCGATATCGAATTTTTCGTAGTATCCGAAGGATGGTCCGTACTTGCGGGGAGCCTTGGTCTCCCCATGTCCCGCGAGATCGATGGCCGCCACATTCCAGCCCCGCCTCGCGAATGGCCTCATGTATTTGTACATGCCGAAACGGGTCCAGGTGATCCCGTGGACGAACAATGCCGTCGGGGCGCGAGGAGAGGCGCCGGCCAGGTAGCTGCCCTCGACGCGGTAGCCGAACCTGGATTCCAGGCTGAGCCTTTGCCAGGGCAGGCTCAGGAAGGCATCGTCGAATTCGCCTTTTTCCAGGCCGCTGCGTTTCGTGTACTCGGTGTCCTTGAATGTGGGATGGAAGAGTCCGCAGTAGGTGAAGAGGCTGATCGCGAGGATCGAAAGGAGAATCAGAACGACCGTAGCCAAGATAGGCTCCATGGATCACCCCCGCCCGGCGGAAACCCCCGCGGCTTTCTACTTGTCCTTGCCCCTCGCCCCGTCCTTGTCCGAAGCCAGCTCGGCTTTTTTCCTGGACAAAGCGGCGAGGAGTCCTTCATGCCGCCCTTCGGACCCGGAATCCGGCTTTTCGGCTCCGGCGCCGAGTTCCATTTCCGGCTGCTCCGGTTTCGGCACCGGCGCCGGCTTCGGCCCCTTCTTTGGCGCGGCCTTCGCAGGCGGCTTCTCCTTGACGGGAGCCTTGCCGGTTTTCGCTGCCTTCGCGAGTCGCGGAGTCTTCTCGCCCGGAGTCTTGGCATCGGCCCTTTTCATCGCGGGAGCGTCTTCGACAGAAACCTCGCCGAGGTTCAATTCCGGCTCGTTGGGACCGTCCGGCTTGACCCGCTTGGCGGTCGATACCGCGTCGAGGACTTCCCGCGTCGCCAGCCTCACCCCAGCCGACTTCATGCCCTTCGCCAGATAGGGCTTGGTCCTGAAGGTTTCTTCGTTTTTCTTCGTCCTGGGCTTTTTGGCGTAGGTCAGCGTGAACTCGAATTCCCTTTCCGTGGAGAAGAGCAGCAGCTGGGCTCCCTCGGGTATGAGGGAATAGTCCTTCCCGATGATCCAGGTTTCGATCGAGCTTCTCTTTATGTAGGGGAAGCCTGTGCCGGCGGCCCTGTAGACGATCGTCAGGAGAGTCGAGCTGATCTCCTCCTTGTTGGCGATCGCGGCCCAGAGAAGCCCCCGGTCGACGAACAGCTTCTCGGGGGCGGGGACGACGGTGTACATCCCGCTGCGCCGCACCACGAGGATGCGGTCGAAGGCCGAAACCTCCTGGATCTTGTCGCCCGAGGAAACCGCGGTGCCCAGGTAGCCTGTCTGGGAATCGTAGCGGAGCGCCACGTCCCGCCTGGCCGCGTCCTTCGCTTCGATCTTCGAGAAGCTTTCTATTTTGGTACGGCGCGGCCATCCCGCCTCGAGCTTCCTGGCCATGCCCTTCAGGAAATCGACCGCGTAGGCCACGAGTTCCTTGAGGTGCCTGTTCACCTCCTTGAGGCGATCGGTCAGCCTGCGCATCTCGTCCTGGGCCTTTTCGATATCGTAGAGGGAAATCCGCCTGATCGGAATCTTGAGGAGACGCTCGATATCCTCGGCCGTCACCTCCCTGCCGATTTCCTTGAGGAAGGGCTTGAAACCCTCCGCGACGGCGAGGTTGACCGTTTCCTGGGTCCTCTGCGTCTCGATGCGCTTGTAGATGCGCTCCTCGATGAAGATGCGCTCGAGGGTCCGCGCATGGATCTCGTCCAGCAGTTCGCCCCTCTCTATCTCGAGTTCCTGCTTCAGGATGGAAAGCAGCTTCTCGGCGTGATAGGGGATGATCTCGGCCGTCGTCATGATGACGGGCTTCTGGTCCTTGATAAGGAGGCAGTTGCAGGAAATGCTCTGCTCGCATTCGGTGAATGCGTAAAGCGCGTCGATGACATCCTGGGTGTAGACGCCGCGCTGGAGCTTGATCTCTATCTCCACCTTGTCCGTCGTGAAGTCGGAGATGGCGGCGATTTTCAGCTGCCCGGAACGCGACGCGGCCTCGATGCTGGCGATGAGGCTTTCCGTCGTGGAGGAAAAGGGAATTTCGGTGATGAGAATTTTCTTGGGATCCGAAGTGTCCAGCCTGGCCCTTACCCTTACCTTGCCGTTTCCGTCCCTGTAATCCGCCAGGTCGATGAATCCCCCCGTCGGAAAGTCGGGGAATACCTCGAACTTCCTGCCCTGGAGGCAGGCGATTTCAGCCTTGATCACCTCGACCGGATTGTGGGGCAGTATTTTCGTGCTCATCCCTACGGCTATGCCTTCCGCCCCCATGAGGAGGATGACGGGCAATTTGGCGGGAAAATGCCGGGGTTCCCTGTTCCTGCTGTCATAGGAATCGATATACACGGTGGTCTTGGGATTGAGGAACACGTCCTTGGCGAAGGAGGAAGCCCTGCACTCGATGTAGCGGGGCGCCGAAGCCTCGTCCCCCGTGAAGATGTTTCCGAAATTGCCCTGCTTGTCGATGAAGAGTTCCTTGTTGGAAAGGACGACGAGGGCGGAACCGATGGACTGGTCGCCGTGGGGATGATATTTCATGCAGTGGCCCATGACATTGGCCACTTTGTGGTACTTGCCGTCGTCCATCTCGAAAAGGGAATGGAGTATCCGCCTCTGCACGGGCTTGAGGCCGTCCTCGAGATCGGGTATGGCCCTGTCCTTGATCACATAGGACGCGTAATAGAGGAAATTGTCGTTGAACAGTTTTTTCACATATGCCATGGCTGATTTCCTACAAGTCCGCGATGAGATTCTGCATGATGTATTCCCTGCGCTCCGGGGTATTCTTGCCCATGTAGAACTCGAGCAGGGCGGGCACTGAGGACAGGGTCTGGATATCCACCTTGATGATCCTTATGTCCTTGCCTATGAACTGTCCGAACTCCTTGGGGCTTATCTCCCCCAAACCCTTGAACCGGGTCACCTCGGTGCCCTTCCCCATATCCCTCACCGCATCGTCCCTTTCCCGCGCGCTGTAGCAGTACCGCGTTTCCTTCTTCGTCCTGACCCTGAACAGGGGGGTTTCCAGTATGAAGACGCGCCCCTGGGTCACCAGCTCCTCGAAATAGGTGAGGAAGAAGGTGAGGAGGAGGTTCCGGATATGGAAGCCGTCGTAATCGGCGTCGGTGGCGATGACAATTTTCGCGTAGCGCAGGTTCTCGATGGTATTCTCTATGCCCAGTGCCATCATGAGATTGTAGAGTTCCTCGTTCTTGTAGATGGCGGTCTGGCGCTTGCCGTACATGTTTTCGCACTTGCCCCGAAGGGAGAAGATCGCCTGCGTGTAGACATCGCGCGAACTGACCATCGATCCCGCAGCGGACTGGCCTTCGGTGATGAAGACCATAGACTCCTCGCCCCGCCCGCCATCCCCGAAATGGAACTTGCAGTCCTTGAGGTTGGGGATCTTGAGCTCGATCTTCTTGGCCGCTTCCTTCGCTTCCTTCTTGACGACGTTCAGCTCGGTGCGGAGCTTCTCGCTGGAGAGAATCTTCTCCTGCAGCCTTTTCGCGGCCTGGGGATTTCTCCGGAGGAAGTCGTCGACTCCGCGCTTCACCTCCTGGAGTATCCATGGACGGATCTCGGCGTTTCCAAGCTTGTTTTTCGTCTGACTTTCGAAAATCGGGCTCTTGAGCTTCACCGCGACCGCGGCGGCGACGCCCTCGCGGATGT
This sequence comes from uncultured Treponemataceae bacterium, assembly GCA_964604295.1. Lineage (GTDB taxonomy): Bacteria > Spirochaetota > Spirochaetia > Treponematales > Rectinemataceae > CAZRYP01. The sequence goes on along the minus strand of CAZRYP010000015.1, from coordinate 2,111 downwards.
CCTCGCCCTTCCAGGAGGACTGGTAGAACTCGTTGACGGCCTTGAGGAACCCCTCGCGGAAGGCCGACAGGTGAGTGCCGCCGTCCGAGGTGTGCTGGCCGTTCACGAAGGAAAAATGCTCCTCGCCGTAGTTGTTCGTATGCGTGAAGGAAAACTCTATCCTCTCCCCCTCGTACCAGCCGATCTCGTAGAGCGACCTTTCGCCGACTTCCGACGACAAAAGGTCGAAGAGACCCTTTTCCGCCTTGAATTCCTTGCCGTTGAGGGCGATGGTGAGGCCGGTGTTGAGGCAGGCGTAGTTCCACATGCGCTTTTCAAGGAATTCCATGTTGAAGGAATACTCGGGGAAGATCAGTGGGTCGGGCGTGAATTCCACGAGGAGACCGTTCTTCTCCCTGCCGCAGCCGTCCTCCCGGGAGGACTTCAGGACGCCGGACTCGAACCTCGCTTCGAAGAGCCGCCCGTCCCTGTAGGACACGACGCGGAAATTCTTCGAGAGGGCGTTCACGGCCTTGGTGCCGACACCGTTGAGCCCGACGGAAAACTGGAATACATCGTCGTTGTATTTCGCGCCCGTGTTGATGATCGATACGCAGTCGACCACCTTGCCGAGGGGTATGCCTCGCCCGTAGTCCCTCACTCTGACGGTGTCGCCGGCGATGGATACGGCGATGCGGTTCCCCGCGCCCATGATGAACTCGTCCACCGAGTTGTCGATCACTTCCTTGATGAGGATGTAGATGCCGTCGTCAGGATTCGAGCCGTCGCCGAGCCTGCCGATGTACATGCCCGTCCGGAGCCGTATGTGTTCGAGGGAAGACAGGGTCTTTATTTTCGATTCGTCGTATATCGGTTTGCCGTGAAGCTTGGGTTCTGCCACGCGATAATCCTAGCACAGCGGGGCCTTCTGGTACAGTATAGCCGATGGGAAAATCCCGCCCGGCGTCCTCTACGCCCTCGCGCCCGGCCTGAAGAGCAGGCCTTCCGATACGAAATGTAGCCTTTCCTTCCAGGCGTTTTCGCGGGCTTCGGCATGGAGCGCGTCGCCCATGACGATGGCGGAGGTACCCTCCACTACCAGCCCGGAGAGCGAGCATTCCATCCATCCGGCCACCCCGGCGGGGATCCTCACGTCGACGCGTCTGCCCTGGAATGCCTCGATCCCGAATTTTCCGTATTTGTCGACATCGGAGCCCGACACCGATCCGCAGTTCATCGCAAGATCCTTCTGGTTTGCGGACGGCAGGGCTATCGCGAATTCACGCGACGCTTCGATGTCCCTGAAGGTCTGATGCCCCGTATCCAGGACACAGAGGAAACGGGAAACCGGCGCGTAGTCCAGGGGGCAGCACCAGGCGACCGGAGCCAGGTCATACCTGCCGTCCGCGCCCTTCGTGCAGACGAGGACGAGGCCTCCTGCATTCTGAAGCGTATAGGCATCCTTCAGCCCCCATTCGATGTACTCCATGACAACCCTCCTTGAAAGCGGCCTCGATGATGAGGCCAATGGTAGCGCAAGTAGTGGGGAGGCGCAGCCCTTGCCCCGGGTTTTAGCGGAAATATTTCTATATGCATTGTTTAATATATTTCATTTACTATATTATTAGACATGATCATGAAGGCACGGAACTTCTACGCTGGCCCATGGAAGCTTCTTTCCATGTTGACGGTGGCTGGAATCGCCATAGGCGGCTACTTCATCCCCGAGCTCGGACTCCTCGTCCTCGGCCTCATGGCGGTCGCGCTCGCGACGAACGCCCGGCGGAGCCGAAGCTTCTGCTCCGGAGTCTGCCCCAACGGCAGGGCTCTCTCGGCAGGGATGGGAAAACTGTCCCGGAGGCTCCCGTTGCCCGCCTTCCTCGCGTCCAAGGGCACCAGAAGGGCTCTCTGCGGCTTCATGATGTTCTGCGTCATCGGGCTGGTATCCCGCACGAACGGGAGCCTTTCCCAGATCGGCAGGGTCTTCTGGTCGATATATCTCGCGTCCATCGGCATCAGTCTCGTTTCGGGCCTTGTCTTCAAGCCCAGATCCTGGTGCGTCTACTGCCCCATGGGAACCCTCCAGGATACCCTGAAAACCCGCACATGACCGCGGCATGGTCCGATTCCGT
>CAZRYP010000014.1:0-19595 GCA_964604295.1 uncultured Treponemataceae bacterium | reverse complement strand
ATGACTTATTGCCACTTTTAGAGTCTATCATATGACTTTATCTACTGCAGCCCCTAAATATATACTAATTCATTTTTAGTAAGGGTAGCCTGGATAACCCCTGCAATGAGAATAATGCCGACAATATCAATCGCAAAGCGGGACATCGCAAATCGTGCTCCTAGAGATGTGGCTTCAAAGATGAGCATCGGGATCTTGGTTGTAGACCACGCGCCGATCAGAATGAGGATATTCAGGAAACTTGCGCCTTTTTTCATAAGTACAGCCGCTAATGGGAAAGCAGCGTACAGAGGTCCCGCCGCAAAGGAACCGAGGAGAAAAGAAAGTATCCATCCTTTCAGCCCCGAGCCCTGTCCCATGTACTTGATCATCTTCTCTCGTGGCACCCATACATCGATAAGACCGAGGAGGATAAATATAGGCGGCATAACCAAGAGCATGGTCTTGAGCTGATAGACGATCGAGCTAAATGACTTTTCTCGGTAGGCCGGGAATAGAAATGCAAACGCAAAAAAGGCAGCAGTAATGATAATGGCAATCATGTAACGTTTAAGGAGTTTCTTCATAGCTGTACCACCCATCCGACAAATGCGGCAACAAGGAAGGAGAATCCGAAGGCAATGCTGTTTCTAAGGATAGCGGTCTTTTTTCCGAAATACTTCATCTCCACGGGAAGTGTTACAACCCCGACCATCATAAGGCTCGAAATGAAGGCGGCTATTTGAGATGCTCCAGCGCCTGCAGAGAGTAAGGCCGCTGCAGCCGGGAAGGCGACAAAGCCAGGGATGAGGGTAATCGCACCCACCAAGGATGCCCCTATTATCCCCAAAATGCCGGAGTTCTGTCCAAGGAACTTGGAAATTGTAGCTGTGTCGAGTACTGCCAAGGTTGCCGCGACGATGAGAAGTACCACCAGAAATTGAGGGAGAATGCCTTCAAAGGTCTTGAGCGCCTTGAGAAGAGCTTTCTTTGTTTTTCCCCTGTCACGTATAAGCGATATGAACAACGCCGCGCCAGCAATGATGTATAGGATTATTGTATCCATGGGTAGCTTACCTTATTCCTTTTTAAGCTTGCCCAGATCCTCGACGAAGGCTTTGTATGCCTCGATGGATTTCTGAATTACAGGGGGCCAGGTCTGGAGAAAATCCAGACCTTCTTTGGTTATACAATATTCCCTGCGGGCAGGGCCTGGATTCTCAGCCGCCCACGCGGATTCAAGAAATCCTTCAGCCTCGAGGTGCCTGAGATGCCGATACGCCTTGGTTGGATCAATGTCTTTGATCCCGTAGCGCTCGAGTCTCTCGACAAGATCGTAACCATGAGATGGATTCTGGGCGATAAGAAGCAGGAGGCAGGGATCTATGAAGTGACTATGCCCTCCACACCGGCAGCCCTTTTGGCTGGACGCTTTCTCGCCCTCGCATTTGCATTCATGTGATTCACACATCGACTTTCTCCTTCAGGCCAAGATAGATTATAATCGTATTGTCTATAAGTGCATTATGCATCTATAGTCGATATACTATTTAATACTCAATATGTCAAGCTTTTTCTTATTGTCTTTTAGTAAATCCAGACCTGTGCAGCTTTGGAAGCTTGACTACGAAGATTGTCCCTCCGCCTGGTCTATCATGAGCTGTAATCGTGCCACCTGCACAGGCGATATATTTTTGTGCAACAGAGAGGTCAATGCCCAGGCCATGGATCTTCGATGTAGTGAAGGGATTGAAAACTCTGTCCTTATCTTCAGAATCGATGCCTTTCCCACGATCCAGAACGCGAACTACGATAAAACGAAACCTGCGTTCGATTGAAAGTTCGATAGAGCTTGAGACTCCTGCTGAAGCACTTTCTTCTCCTTTATTCATACAATCCTGAGCATTCTCCAGCAAAGTGATGAGTACAAAGCTCGCATGGCTTCGATCGACGCTCACAGTGCAAGGATAAGGAGGAGATGAGATTTTTATTGGATAAGGTAGCTGTTGCGTACAGTCCCGAGCCAGACTACAGAGATCAACTGTCTCTGGGTTACCGACGGGATCGCGAATCAGGGCGCCGATGCGATCAGTCAATGAAGAAATACTTGAGATTTCTTCACCGATCACGTCGATAGAAGGCACCAGCTTTTCCGGAACCGCTTTCGCGAGGATTGCTTGCTGGATGCGCAGCACTGCCAGTGGATTCTTTATTCCATGCGCTAAAGTTCCCGCCGCGTCGCAAAGATAGGCTTTCCAACGCTGATCTTCTCGTTCTTTCCTTTCGTAGAACCTTCTCCGGTAGAGCATGAATACAGATCCGGTGAGAATAGTACCCAAGATTCCGGCAAGAACGAGCACTGTATCCCGCATCCGTTTCTTGAGCAGCAGCCCAGTGGTATCGTAGATGGCGTAGAGTGTGGCTTTGCCTTCTCCACTTGATTCCCATCGGCGAGTCTGAGTAGCATCGTAGAAGCTATCAGAATTCGATACTCTCCCATTTCTGAACCTTCGAGCAGTGGTAGCCCCGTATTCAAATGCATCGAAGGCAGATCCGCCGAGCGGCCTTACAAGCTGAATGATGCCCTCATTTGAATAGCGCATGAGGCCACCTACTCCCCGCATGTTCGATGGGAGCTTGTCCGGTGCCGTTCCAAATCGAAAGTTAGCTTGATTGGTCAAACCATAAATACCAAACCCCAGAAGACCCGGCGGAATGTCTTCCGGTGTAAGTGTCCCCTGTATCAAATACTTTTCGGTTGCTGTTGCGACTGCTTGGCTTACGATAGATTCGGCGCTCACTCTATCGTTCGTAACTATTGCGCCCATGATGTATATGAAGACGAATAACATCAATGCAATAAGCAGAATAGATACTATTAGCAAAAACAGGTTTACAGAGTTTCGTCTTTTCATAGGGGTCCAGCTCGAATTCCCACCGCATCCAATGGGCGGGTGCGATGGGACATTATCATTGATAGAGGCGAATCATCGATGCTAGTGAGCGCTTTTTGTCTTTCCGTCAAGCACTTCTTTCATTTCGCGGAATTTATCGGCATCGATTTCACCACGAGTGTACCGATCGATAAGGATATCAATACCCCTATCTATCGAATCATCGAGAGTAGGCATGCGCAGCTTTCTCGTCCGCACAGCCAGAAATACTACAAGCGCAATAATAGCCAGGACAAATATTCCCATAACGAGACCTCCCCAAGGGAATCCGAAGGTGTAACCCCCATGGGTCCATCCACCATTAAAACCACGATACATAACGTTACCTCCTATAAGCGAATATGGTAGAACCAAAAATGCGGCTTAGGCCGCCCTACATGTGGGCGGCCTTGGCTTCAACCGGCAAAGCACTGGAAAATATGTCTTGCCGGATTGCAGCTGCACCCTTGCGCAGCGATATATCAGCGATTCCAGCCATTGGGGCCGCGACCGGTCATCCCGTATCCATAATTGCTTGGTGCACGTCCCTGGTAGCTGTAACCACCCATCATATTCGCACCACCACGCATACCCGCTCCGCCGCGCATTCCGTAGCCGCCAGCACCGAGGGCAGTGGTCCCGAGGTCGATGACCCTGGTACCTATGGTCAGTTTGTTGGCGCTAAGCCCGAAGGTGTCTTTCACGCCGTAAATTTCATGGGTATATCCCTCTACCGTGACCTTGGCTCCTTCCTTGAGCCCGTCAACGAATCCTACGAGACGATTGGGGATCATGACATAGAAGGTTTTGGCTCCATCCTTGATGGCGATATAACCGTTCACGAGTTCAAGAGTACCTTCGACCGTAGCTGCCACGGGAGCAGCAACCGCCTGCGGAAACTGCATGGCAGGCCCGCGACCGGCAAAAGGCTGTGCGGCTGCCACACCAACGGCAAGGACCGCAATGGCAAGTACAAGAATTGTTCTTTTCATAAAACTCTCCTCAATAAAAAATATGCCGGATATTTCCGGTTGTTAGAGGCGCAATCAACGGCGTCTCTTCACATCTGTAGTAATGCAACTACCGCGCCAACATGGAGGCTTGTGAAAAAAATATTGTAAATATGTTGTATTTAATTTATTGACAATGAAATAAGTAATATTGCCGAAGATAGTGCCATCTAAAAGAGTCAATTGCATTTAAGAATTTCATTATTTGATGGGCAATTGTTGTAAACATGAGAAAAACTTTCCCATACTTTTAATTGTGCAGGTCGCATCCATCTTCCATAATAGCGAGGCCTTTCCGATCAAGGATTAGGAGTGCTGCTATAGATTGCCCTGGGAGCTATTGATAAAAGCTTATTGAGATAGCAATTACTTTCTTTCGAAAAATGCTTTCAGTATGTCCTCCCCTCCATTGGCATGATAGTTGCATTACTAATGAAGATATATAGAGCAGAATGAAACCCGCAGGAGGGATATGGTATGGCGATCGTCACGCTGGAGAATGTGAAAAAGAGCTACAATCTGGGACTCGTCGAGGTACCCGCAGTCCGTGGCATCAGTTTCGAGATAGAGAAAGGTGATTTCATCTCGATCGCCGGACCTTCAGGATCCGGAAAGTCCACTATCCTCAACATGATAGGATGCATGGACAAACCAACGGAAGGGACGGTCACCATCAATGGAAAGAGCACTGCCGGATTGTCCGATTACGAGACGACCCTGCTGCGACATGAAACGATCGGCTTCATCTTCCAGTCATTCAACCTGATTCCGGTATTGAACGTCTTCGAAAACATCGAATTTCCTCTGCTTCTGGGAAAGGGCGGTTCGAGGAGCCCCGCTAAAAAGAAGCAAGACAAGGAATGGATAGACTATCTCATCGCCGAAGTAGGCCTGGAACGCTGGGTGAACCATAAGTCCAACGAGCTCTCCGGCGGTCAGCGTCAGCGGGTGGCCATTGCCCGAGCCTTGGTGACGAAACCTACTATTGTATTAGCAGACGAGCCGACGGCCAACCTTGACTCGAAGACCGGTGAGGAAGTAATCGAGCTTATGAAGAAAGTGAACAAGGAAATGGATACGACCTTCATCTTCTCCACCCATGACGCGACAGTCGTCGACATCGCTGACCACGTAATCCGTCTCAAGGATGGCCTCGTCACGGAAAACCGCCGCAAGGAGGCGTGACCATTATGCCGATCCTCCTTAAAATCTCGATCCGAAACCTGCTCCAGCACAAGGCGAAAACCCTGATCATCGGCCTCATCCTCATGTTTGGGATGATAGTGCTGGTGATTGGAAACTCTCTCATAAAAACCGCCACCGAAGGCATTAGCCGAAGCTATACCAACAACTTCTCCGGAGACCTCATCGTGACAGCCAAGGCCAACCGGAGCGTTTCGCTCTTTTCCATAAGCCAGGAAGCGATGAACGGTTTTGCTGAACCGATACCCAACATCCCTGAATACCTGAAAATACAAGAGTATCTTTCGACTGATTCCCAGATCAAATCCTTCAGTCCGCAAGCTGCCACCTATGGGACGGTCTCCCAGGATGGCAAGGGGCGTATGATCGCCCTTCTTTTCGGTGTGGATCCCGATCATTACACTGCGATGTTCCCGGATAATCTGACCCTTCTTGAGGGTAGATTTTTCAGTAGCGGAGAAAGCGGAATCCTTCTGAACGAGAGGGCCAAGACTTCGCTTGAGCGCAATCTGGGTAGACCGTTGGCCATAGGGGAAATTGTGCAGATCACCAGCTCCACATCGACCGGCGCAATAAAGGTGCGGGATGTGACGGTGCGGGGTTTTTTCGCCTTCAAGGAAGCGACGGGTGAGCTGAATGCGGTGAATCTGGTCGATGTGGACACGGTGCGCGGGCTTTACGGCATGACGATAGGGTCAGGAGAGAGTGCTCCCTTGACGGAAGAGGATAGCAAATTCCTCGGAGCTACGGTAGAAAGCCTGTTCGGTTCGGAGTCGGCGGCTGTGGAAATCGATGCCGGCGACGCCGCGGTCGATTTCGACAATCTTCTGGGCGACCTTTCGAAGCGCGACGCTTTTGCGAAGACGGACTCGGGAGCCTACCATTATATCCTGCTCAAGCTGGCTGACAGAGCCTCGGCTCCCGCCGTGAGCAGGGACCTCAATCTCTATTTCACCAGCAATGGCATCGACGCACGAGTAACCTCGTGGCTGGAGGGCGCCGGCACCAACGCCAAGATGGTCTACAACATCAAGACGATCTTCGAAATCGTGATCTCAGCTATCGCCATCGTCGCGGCGATCATCATCATGAACACACTCGTCATATCAGTTTCCGAACGAATTTTCGAGATCGGAACCATACGGGCGTTGGGCGGCACCAAATCCTTCGTCATGCGCATGATAAGTCTGGAAACCTTGGTCATCGCCATCGTGGCTGGCTCGGCCGGCGTCGTGTTGAGCGTGGCGGTGGTTCTCATCTCCGGTTCCGTGGGCATAGGAATCTCCAACGATTACCTGAGAGCACTTCTCGGAGGAGCGACCTTCTATCCCGTGCTGCACGTCGACACCATCCTGACAGCCTTCGGGCTCATAGCAGGTATAGGCCTCTTGTCGGCGGTCTACCCCGTCGCCATTGCGGTCGCCATACCTCCGGTCACCGCTATGCGGAATGAATAGGAGCCAATCATGATACTACGAGCTATAGCACTGCGTAATGTTTTCAGACAGAAACGGCGGTCCTTACTTCTCATTGCGGCAATCGCTTTCGGCGCCTTCGCGATAACCCTTCTCACTGGCATCACCGCGGGAGTGGAGAACAACGCGAAAGGGAATCTGTCCAATCTCTACGGCGGCCATATCTACATACGGGGAATTGAGCGTCTCGCGAGCGGCACGCAGATCGCGGTCATACGGGACGAGGCTTCCCTCCTTGCCGCGATCAAGGACGCGGGCATCGACGCTGTATCGATCCTCAAGCGGACAAGCATTCGAGGTTCTCTCATCATGGGTTCTCGGGAAGCATCGGCTACTATTGTCGGCGTCGACTGGGAGAGTGAGACCTTACTGAAGGACAGACTGCCTCTCATATCCGGATCTTTCGATAAAACGACAACCAAAGATTCCATCATCATCCCTGAAAAGTTGGCCAAGCGATTGAACGCAGAAATCGGCGACGAGATCCTCGCCCGCATGACAACGGTGACCAATCAGAACAATGTGGTGAGTTTCATTGTAGCCGGAATCGCGAAGGACACCAGCGATTACGCCGATGCCTACGCATACGCCAGACTTGACTACACTGCGTCGGCGCTCAATCTCGAATCCGGGGATTTCCAGTCGCTCAACATACTCCTGGGCGATGTCTCGCAGACGGACGAGGCAGTATCGAAGCTTCATGCGGCGATGTCCAAAACCCTCACCGTCGCGGCGCGCCCGACCGCGAGTCCCGCGACGACTACACAGACGACGACTGCTCCCTCGACCTCCGGCGCCGCCGGGTCGGCCGTACCAGCATCCGTACCGGGTACCAAGCGCCCCGGAGAGATGGGCGGCATGAGCGGGATGAGCGGCAGCATGAGCGCCCTCAGATCCAGCCTGGGTGCTGTCGGAGGGGGTGTTCCCGGCATTTCTCCCGGTTCATCGGCCGACGTTCCGGTGGGGAAGCCTCTTTACGCGCTTTCAACGATTAACGACATGATGAAGACCGTACAGAATCTCCTCTCAATGCTTGATTCCATCGGGAAGATCGCCTTCACAGTCCTCCTTTTCATCACCATGGTGGGCGTAGGCAACACCTTCCGCATGATGCTGATGGAGCGGATAAAGGAAATAGGCACTATGAGGGCGCTCGGGATGCAGCGAAATGAAGTGCTGTGGGTCTTCCTCTACGAAGCAATTTTTCTCGCCGCGGCAGGTAGCCTGGCCGGCATCATCCTGGCCTTTCTGGTTGGATTTGCCGCCCAGCTCGTTCCCTTGAGCGGTTTAAACAGTCTTTTTCTCCAGAAGGGACATCTCACTTACACGATAGACCTCGTCATGGTAGTTATCGTCGCCGGCTCTCTCGTACTTTTGAGCGTCGCGGCAGCTTTCTCTCCATCGCGACGAGCCTCGCTTCTCGACCCTGCCACTGCCCTGCGCAGCGCACACTGATTCAAAGGAGATAAACAATGAACCGAGTACGGATATTTTCGCTTGTAGCCCTGGCGACATTTATCGCTACAGCTTCGAGCTTCGCTATCACCAACGAAGAGTTTCAGGAAAAACTGAATCTCGCAGACTACAGGGCCACATTCTCGGCCAGCGATTTCCAGGCAACTATAAAGATGGTTTCGACCGACCCTTCTTATTCCGCACCACAAATAAAGGAATTTACGCAATTCCGCCGCGATGGCAACGATGCGATGCTGATGGTCACCCTGATGCCTGAGGTAGACAAGGGCCAGGGCAAGCTGCGACTCGATGACAACATGTGGTCTTACGACCCCGAGAGCCGGAAATTCACACACACGACATTAAAGGAGAACATCGAGGGTACCGACGTAAAGAACAACGACATGAAAAAGCCCACGATCGCCACGGACTACAAGGTAACCAGCTTCAAGGAAGGCAAGCTTGGCGCCTTCGATGTCTATATCCTCGACCTCAAGGCAGTGAATGACGAGGTGCCCTACGCCTCGCAGAAGGCGTACATGAGGAAGGACAATTTCGTCCTTCTCATGGTCCAGAGCTACAGCCTGACGGATAGGCTTCTCCGCACTACGTATTATCCTACCTACTCGAAGATTGGAGACAAATACATAGCGACGACGACGATCTACAAGGATGAGCTTGTGACGGGCAAGCAGACGACGGTGACCATGTCCAACATCTCCCTAGCTAAAATACCCGATTCGGTGTTCTCCAAAGCCTACCTCGAGAAGATAAACAAATGAGGTTTGCCATGAATACCAGGGCCAGGGACGGAGTGTTCAAGGTCGCGCTCATTCTTGTTCTCGGTGCGGTCTTGCAGGGGGTGACGGCGCAGGAGAGCGATCCCTTTCTGGATATGTTCTCCGATCCGAACATGATCAAGGAAGAGAAGGTCGAGGAGCTGACCGAATCCCAGGCAGAACGATTTCTTGTGAGCGACAAGGTGACCCTGGGAGGCAGATTTTCCTTCGATGGATCGTTCGACTGGCGAAAATCGGTCGACAAGAACCTCCTCTACGCCGGCAACCTGGAGCTGACCCTGGATGCAAGGCCCGATAAAGCCTATCGTGTTTTTACAAAGGTCGATACATCCTACCCCTTCGCCGACACCAACAAGAACGGCGGGATAGAATTCGATGAGGCTATCGAAGTGAAGGAGTTGTACGCGGACATAAACTGGAACGAGATCATCTATGGAAGGATAGGAAAGCAGACGATAAATTGGGGCGTTGGGCGATACTTCAGCCCTGCCGATGTGCTCAATCTGACGCCCATAGATCTCGAGGATCCCGATAGCGAGCGGACAGGCCCCGTGCATTGAAGCTCCAACTCTCGAATATGGTCTCTAATTTCTATGGTTACATCATCGCCAATGATATCAGTTCGGTGGCAGCGCTCGCCTATGCTCCAAAATACGAGCTTGTGATGGGCTCGACGGAGATTGGATTGGCCGGCTTCTACCGCATGGACATGGCACCCCGGCTCATTGTCATGGCAACCTTTCCTCTCGGGCAGATGGATTGGTATCTGGAAGGGGTCGGTGCATGGGGTTCGGACAAAACCTTCGTCTCGGAATCGGGTGGGTCTTATACGATCGATGATACAGCCGTCTTCCAAGCAACCGCTGGCTTCAGCTATAAATACAGCGACGCATTGGGGAATATTTCCCTGAACACGACGGGGCAGGTTTGGTATAACGGGGAAGGCTACTGGAATCCCTCGCTGGTAAGACTGGGAACATCCGATCCCCTGAGAGTCTCGGGCATTATTCTTGCAGGCGACATGACCTATCCCGACATGCTATATGGTGCCGCCAGCATATCCCTCGGCGATATCTATCGGACAGGATTGTCCGCAGCCGCGACCTGGTATGGAGGTCTGGCCGGAGCCACGGGGAAGGTGACTCCCTCGCTTACCTACAAGCACTCCGACCAACTGAGTCTTGCAATTAAGATGCCTGTCAACTATGGTCCCGTGGGCGCCGAGTTCTCGCCAAACGGCAATCAGATCACGCCAACCCTGGAGGCGAAACTCCTGGGCAATACGACCATAAGTTTTGCCATTCCCCTCGTGCTGGGCGCCGTGGCATCAACGCCTTTCGTATTGAGTTTTGAATTCGCGAAGGAAAGGTTTTAAACGCGTTTCTACGAGCAGATGGGCAGTCATTTATGATCCTATGTAGCGGTTGATGGAGTATATGCTGGTTATATATCATCATATCGGATCGGATCAAGGCTAACGCCGCTGGAACGGTATTTGAGCTGAAAAGCTCTGGATTCGCATGGCTATAATGCTCACTGCCAGAGTTCCCCTTGCGCTCAGGATCGCGAAATTATCGCGCCTGATCATACTCCAGAATATAACCCTCGCTCTTATTGCAAAGTCAGATTAGCCCATCAACTGAACACCGTCCCATACCCGAACTGCGCCTCGTAGAGCGCAGCGTAGCGCCCGCCTGCTGCGAGGAGCTGGGCATGGCTCCCCCTTTCGCGGATGCCTTCGTCGTCCAGGTAGACTATCTCGTCAGCGCTCATGATGGTCGAGAGCCTGTGCGCTATCACCAGGCTCGTGCGTCCGCGCGACAGCTCATCCAGCGAGCGCTGTATCTGGAGTTCGGTGGCCGTGTCCAGGGAGGAGGTGGCTTCGTCCAGGATGAGGATGGGCGGGTTCTTGAGGAAGATCCTCGCGATGCTGATGCGCTGCTTCTGCCCGCCGGACAGGAGTGTCCCCCGCTCGCCCACGTTGCTTTCGTAGCCATCGGGCAGGGATTCGATGAACTCGTGTATATGGGCTCGCCTGGCGGCCGCAACGATCTCCTCGTCGCTGGCGTCGAGCTTCCCGTAGCGGATGTTCTCGCGGATCGTGTCGGCGAAGAGGAACACATCCTGCTGGACTATGCCGATGTGGGCGCGAAGCGAGGCCAGCTTGATCTTCCTGATGTCCACTCCGTCGATCAGGATCCGGCCTTCCACGATTTCGTAGAAACGGGGAATGAGCCTGCAGAGGGTGGACTTGCCCCCGCCCGAGGGCCCGACCAGGGCCACCCTGCGGCCGGCGCCGATTTCCAGGTTGATGTGTCGCAAGACGCTGATTTCATTCTCGTAGGCGAAGGAGACGTCGCGAAGGACGACTTCCCCCCTGGGGTCGCGCAGCTCCGTCGCGTCGCGGGCGTCGCATATCTCGGGCTCCACCCTCATCAGCTCGACGAAGCGCTCGAACCCGGCCATCCCCGTCGTGTACTGCTCGAAAAACGAGACCATCTTCTTGATGGGCTGGAGGAAGGCGTTGACGTAGAGGGTGAAGGCGATGAGATCCCCGTAGTCCATTGAACCCTTCATGACGAACCATCCGCCGGCCCCGATCACGAGGACGTTGAGGATGCTCGTCGCGAACTCCATCCCTCCGTGGAAGACGCCCATGGCCTTGAAGTAGAGCCCCCTGGCCTCCCGGTAGAGCTTGTTGCCGTCCAGGAATTTCTCGATCTCGAAGTCCTCGTTGGCGAAGGCCCTCGTCACCCTGATGCCGGATATGCTGCTCTCCAGATTGGCGTTGATGCCGGCCGTCTTCTTCTTGACGTCGATGGAGGTCCGGGCGAGGGCGGTGCGGCGGCGGGCGGTGAATAGTATGATGACGGGGATGATGACGGCGAGGATGAGAGCCAGCTGCCAGCGTATCAGCATCATGGCGGTGAAGGCGCCCGCGAAGGTGACGATGGAGATGAAGAGATCCTCGGGGCCGTGGTGGGCCAGCTCCACGATTTCGAAGAGGTCGCTCACGACCCTGGACATCAGGTGGCCGGTTCTCGTCCTGTCGTAGAAGCGGAAGGAGAGCTTTTGGAGGTGGACGAAGAGGTCGCGGCGTATGTCCGTCTCCATCTTCACGCCGAGGGTGTGTCCCCAGAAGGTGACGACGTACTGGAGGAAGGCGCGCAGGGCGAAGGCCAGAGCCGAGAGGGCGATCACCAGCGAGAAGGTTCCCCAAGCCTTGTCGGGGATGAGACGCTGCAGGGAGAAGCGCGAGGCCATCGGGAAGGATAAGTCGATGAGGGCTATGAGGAAGGCGCAGCCGAGGTCTAGGAGAAAAAGCTTCCAGTGGGGTTTGTAGTAGCCGGTGAATATGGAAAGCTTGCTTTTTTGGGAAAAGGTTTTGTCGTGCACAGGTGTGGATTCTCCGCCCGGGCTCAGCCGCTGTCAAGCCGAGCCCCGCGCGACAGCCTGCGCGACAACCCTCGCGAAAAAAGTTGACAGAAGGCCGATCCTCGTCTAACATTAACGAATTCTTAACGTAACCTTAACAAAGGGAGGATCTCATGAATAAAGCGTACCGATTCTTCATCGCCCTCGGACTCCTCGCCCTGGTCGCCGCGGGCGCCTGGGCCGAGCCGAGCGCCGAACTCGTGGCCGCGGCCAAAAAGGAAGGCAAGGTCGTCGTCTACTCGATCACGTCCCGCATCGCCAACGCCGCGACCGCCCTCGAGAAGAAATATGGCATCAAGGTGGAAGCCTACAACCTCAAGGACGGGGAGCTCATCGAGAAGGTGACCCGCGAAGTGGGCGGCAACATCGTCGGCGCGGACTTCGTCATTTCCCAGGACTCCGGACGCGTCTACGGCCAGCTCATCAACACGGGCTACCTCGTCAACTACGTGCCCGAGTCGATGAAGAACGTCATCCCCAAGCAGTACCAGGCCCCCTTAGTCTTCCAGTTCATCAACAAGGTCTTCATCTTCAACAGCGAAAAGACCCAGACTCCCGTCATCAAGAATGTGTGGGAAGTCACCGAGCCCAAGTGGAAGGGCCTCGTCCAGTTCAAGGATCCCAAGCTCGAGGGCGTCAACCAGAACTTCCTCACCATGCTGACCTCCCCCGAGTGGAGCGCCAAGCTCGAGAAGGCTTACCAGGACCTCTACGGCAGGAAGCTCGTCCTCACCACGAAGAACGCCGGCTACGAGTGGATCAAGCGCTTCTTCCAGAACGGCCTTCTCCTCGGCAACAGCGACACGACGATCTCCGAGAACGTGGGGATCAAGGGTCAGCCCGCCACCACCATGGGCCTCTTCGTCTACTCCAAGACACGCTACGACGCGAAGAAGAATCTCGCCCTCACCCCGATGACCGACGTCGCCCCCTTCTCCGGCTTCCTCTATCCGGCCTTCCTCCACATGACCAAGAACGCGAAGAACAAGAACGCCGCCAAGCTCTTCATCGAATACCTGCTGACGGCCGAAGGCTTCGCCCCCTGGGGCAAGGATGTCGGCTCCTATTCCTCCAACCCCGGCATCCCCGTCGACAAGGACGACCATCCCATGTCCTTCTGGGAGCCGAGACTCATCAACGAGGATCCCGCCTATCTCTTCGAGAACAGGGCCGATGTCGAGGAATTCGTCAACACCATCTCGAGCAACTGATCAGGCAACGCAGATAAGGAAGGAAGGGAAAGCGTGAAGATCGTCAACAGGTTCAGAACCTTCATCAAGAAGCCGCACAACGTGATCCTGGTCGCGCTGACCTTGGCGCTGGCCTATCTCACGCTTTTCCCCCTCATTTCGCTGATCAGGGACACCTTCATCGTCCACCCCTCCGAGATCATGTCGGTCAAGCAGTCCAAGGTGGGCGACGTGACCCTCTTCCACTGGAGGAAGGTCTTCCTCGACGGGGAAAGGAGCCTCAAGCTCTTCTACCTGCCCTTCTGGAACACCATGAAGGTATCGCTGTTCAGCAGCGTCATCGCCATCGTCCTCGGTGGCACGGTGGCATGGCTCGTGACGCGGACCAACATTCTCTTCAAGAAGTTCATATCCGTGGTCTTCATATTCCCCTACATCATGCCCTCCTGGACCCTCGCCATGGCATGGCTCAACTTCTTCCGCAACCGCCTCGTCGGCGGGGCTCCGGGACTCTTCACCGCGATCACGGGCATCGCCACGCCCAACTGGTTCGCCTACGGCATCTTCCCCACGAGCATCGTGCTGGGGCTCCACTATTCTCCCTTCGCCTACATCCTCATCGGCGGCATCCTGCGCAACATGGACGCCAACCTCGAGGAAGCCGCCATGATCCTCAAGGCCAGCAGGGCCAAGATCATCGCGAGGATCAACCTGCCCATCATCATGCCGGCCATCCTCTCGACCTTCCTCCTCGTCTTTTCCAGCTCGATGAGCGCCTTCGCGGTTCCCGCCTTCCTGGGCACGCCCGTCCGCTTCCAGGTCCTCACCACCCAGCTGTACCGTACCCTCAACGGCCTCAACCCCGGCTACGGCTACATCATGGCCGTGGTGATGATCCTTATTGGCACCCTCATACTCGCCGCCAACCAGTGGTTCGTCGGCAAGAGGAAATCCTTCACGACCATCACGGGCAAGAGCTCCAACAGCTCCATGGTCAACCTGCGCAAATTCCGGAAGCCCATCTCGGTCACGCTGATCGTCCTCATCTCGGCGATCGCCATCCTCCCCCTCGTCACCTTCGCCATCGAATCCTTCATCATGGCGCCGGGCAACTACTCGCTCGAAAACCTGACGACCCAGTTCTGGGTCGGGCCGGGCAGCGAGGACGTGGGAGGCGGCGAACCGGGCGTCCTCCGGAACAAATACCTCTACCTGGCGCTCTGGAACAGCATCAAGCTCTCCGTCATCGTCGCCTTCTTCGCGGGCACCATAGGAGGGCTGGCGGGCTACGCCATCGTGCGCGGCAGGGGAACGAAGCTGGCGGCCCTCGTCAACAATCTCGCCTTCTTCCCCTATCTCCTCCCCTCGATGGCCTTCGGCGCCATTTACCTCTCGATGTTCTCCAAGCCGAACTTCATCATTCCCTCGCTCTACGGCTCCTTCGCCCTCCTCGTCCTCGTCGGGGCGGTGAAATACCTGCCCTTCGCCTCCCGCTCGGGGATCAACGCGATGCTCCAGCTCTCCGGCGAGATCGAGGAGGCGGGCATCATCATGGGGATCCCCTGGAGGAAGCGCGTGACCAGGATACTTTTCCCGATCCAGAAGGCGAGCTTCCTCTCGGGATACCTCCTGCCCTTCATCTCCTGCATGCGCGAGCTCGCGCTTTTCGTCCTCCTGATCACGCCCGCCAACCGCGTGATCACCACCCTCCTCTTCCAGTACAACGAAAAGGGCTGGAATCAATGGGCCAACGCGATAAATCTTCTCATCGTCGCCATCGTTCTCGTCTTCAACACCGTCATCAACAAGATAACCGGTGCATCCATCGACAAAGGGATCGGGACCTGACATGCCGCAGATAGTACTTAAGCAGATCACGAAGAAATTCGGCAAATCCATGGCCGTCGACAATCTCGACCTCGTCATCGGGGACGGCGACTTCGTCACCCTCCTGGGTCCCTCGGGCTGCGGGAAGACCACCACCCTCCGCATGATCGCGGGACTCGAGACCCCGACCGAAGGCGAGATTTTCATAGACGACCGCCTCGTCTTCTCCTCCGAAAAGGGCATCGACATAGCGCCGGACAAGAGGGACGTGGGCTTTCTCTTCCAGAACTACGCCCTCTGGCCCCACATGACCGTCTACCAGAACATCGCCTTCGGCCTCGAGAACCTCAAGTGGTCGAAGGAGAAAATCAGGTCGAGGGTATCGGAGCTCCTGGCCACCCTGAAGATCCAGCCCTACGAAAAGCGCTACCCCAGCGAACTGTCGGGCGGCCAGCAGCAGCGCGTCGCCATCGCGAGGACCCTCGCCACCGGCCCCAAGGTCCTCCTCCTGGACGAACCCCTCTCCAATCTCGACGCCAAGCTCAGGACCGAGATGCGCGCCGAGCTGAAGCGTCTCCACGCGGAAACCGACTCCACCTTCGTCTACGTGACCCACGACCAGCTCGAGGCCATGACGCTCTCCACCAGGATCTGCCTGATGAAGGAAGGCCTCCTCCAGCAGTACGAAGCCCCCATGGAAGTGTACAACGGGCCGGCCAACATCTTCGTGTCGGATTTCGTCGGCAGCCCCACCATCAATTTCATCGAAGGCAGGGGAAGCAACGTCAACCTCGACGAAATCAAGGTGGAAGCCAAGGGCCTGCGGATGCTCTTCACGCCTGTCTCGGGCAGCGTCACCCTCAGGGACGCCCACCCCATCGTCATCGGCGTGCGCCCGGAAAACGTGAGGATAGGAGCCGGATCGGGCATCGCGGGCAAAATCTACTCGACCCTCCCCTCGGGCATGGAAACCATCGTCAAGGTGCAGCTGGAATCCCAGCTCATCACCTCCGTGGTCTTCGGCTCGGTCGATTTTCCGATCGACAAGGAAGTAGACGTGGATTTCGTGAACGACCGCTGCCTGCTCTTCGACGGGGAGACGGGGACGAAGCTCGCCGCGGGAACTTTGAGAATCGTGTGAGGGCAAGGCCATGAGCGGCAGGAAAAGGATTCTGGTCGTCGACGACGAGCGGCACATTGTCGAGTTCCTCGTCATGAACCTGAGGCAGAACCAGTATGACTCCCTCACCGCCGGCGACGGATACGAAGCCCTCGACATCGCCCGGCGCGAGGCCCCCGACCTGATACTCCTGGACTCCATGCTCCCCGGCATGAGCGGCATCGAGACCTGCCGGATCCTCAAGCGGGACGAAAAGACAGGCCGGATCCCGATCATCTTCCTCACCGCGAAGAGCGAGGAGAGCGACAAGGTCATAGGCCTCGGCCTCGGCGCGGACGACTACATCACCAAGCCCTTCGGGCTCCGCGAACTTTTGGCCCGGATCGAGGCCGTGCTTCGCCGCTCGGGCCGGGAGTCCGCGCCGCCTTCCGAAGGAGCCCTGCGGATCCAGGATCTCGCGATAGACCTGGAGCGTTTCGCCGTGGAGAAGGAAGGCCGCAAGATCCTCCTTTCGCCCACCGAGTTTTCCCTCCTCGCCGCCCTGGCCCGCGGAGGCGGCAAGGTGGTGTCGAGGAAGGACCTCGCGGAATCCCTCGCCCTCGGCAGCGGTCCCGCCGAAGGGCGCTCCCTCGATGTCCACCTGAGGAACCTGCGGAAAAAGCTGGGCGACAGCCCGCGGGCCGAAGGCTACATCGGCACCCTGCGCGGATTCGGACTCAAGGCCAATCCGTGAAGGAAGACTGCGAATCGCTCCGCCGACAGCTCGAGGAAATGACGAAGCGGAACAACGAGCGCAACAACTACATAAATTCGGTATTTTCATCGATGGAAGACGGTTTCTTCCTCACCGACCTCGAGGGGCGGATCGTCCTCTTCAACAAAAGCGCGGAAAACCTCCTCGACATCGACGCCTCCTGCCTCTTCAGCGACGACGCGGCTTTGGGCAACGAAGTGATGCGGCGCATCCTCGAGGAATGCCGCCTCGCCCACCGCGAGGATTGCCAGAAGAGCTTCGAGACGAAAAACGCGAAGGGCCTCGACATCCATGTCGACATTTCCCCCGTGATGAGCAAGTACGGCCGGAAGTCGCTCATAGGCATGCTGGCCATCGTGAAGGACATCACCGAAAAGAAGCGGGTGGAGGACATCCGCAAGGATTTCGTCGCGACCGTGTCCCATGAATTCAGGACTCCCCTCACCCTCATCTCGGGCTTCATAGAAATGCTGAGGATGTACGACGACCTTCCCCGGGAGGACAGGAACAGGAGCCTCGAAATCCTGGAGATAGAGACGGAACGCCTCAAGCGGCTGATATCGGAGCTCCTCCTCCTCTCCAGGATGGAAAACAGGATATTCTCCGGGGAGCCATCGGCGATCGATGTTGAAAAGGTGCTAAGCCAAGTGGTCACCGTGCTCCGCCCCCTGGCCGAAAAAAAGCTGCAGACCCTGAGGGCGGAAATGGACCTGCATTCCCCCGAAATCAGCGGCGACGAGACATGGCTCTTCCACGCCATCCACAACCTCGTGGAAAACGCGATCAAGTACACGCCCGAAGGCGGATCCATATCCGTCGGGGCGCGGGACGACGAAAAGGAGCTCACGATAAGGGTGGAGGACAACGGGATCGGGATATCGGGGGACGAAATAGGCAAGATATTCGAGCGCTTCTACCGGGTGGATCAGTCCAGGGGTTCCCGGACGGGCGGGAGCGGGCTGGGGCTCGCCATCGCCAGGGACATCATCTCGCTCTTCGATGGGGAGATAGGCGTCGCCAGCGAAGAGGGAAAAGGGTCAGTCTTCTCCATACGGATTCCGCTCGGGAAGGGCGCGTCATGAATCCGGCCGTGGAACTCATGACCTTCGGATTCAAGTATGGAACGGTAGAAGCCAACCTCGTCGTCGATGTGCGGTTCCTGCCCAATCCCTATTACGTGTCCGCCCTGAGCCACATGACGGGCAGGGAGGGCGAATGCGCTGCCTATGTCTTCAGGGATCCGGGCACGAGGGTTTTTGCCGATGCCCTGGCCGGACTCGTCGTTTCGATGGAACGATCCTTCCGGGAGCAGGGGAAAGCCGTCCTGAAAGTCGCCATCGGCTGCACGGGAGGCCAGCACCGCTCCGTGGCCGTGGCCGAGGACCTCGCCCGGGCTCTCCGGGCGCATGACCTTGTACCCACGCTTCGCCACAAGGAACTGGAGAAATCCCGCTAGAGCAGGAGGGCGGTGTCGCCCGCCACCTCGAGGCCGGCGCAGGGTGAGGAGGCTCGATAGGGCTCCAGGCGCCGCAGGCCCCCTGCGCCGGCCCCGGAGCCGCCGGCCCCGGAGCCCGAAAACGCGACCTCCATCCGCGCGTCCACCGCTTCGCTGATCCTCCGCGTGAGGAGGCCTGATACGGGAGCCCTCAGGATCCCGCCCCGCGACCTCGAGACACTGATGTCGACGGATTCCTCCGAGTCCCTGCCCGCATGCCTGACGATGCGGCATTCCACCGCGCCGTCCGTCACGGAGAGCTTTTCGATGCGGGATCCGTTATAGGTGGCGAAGAGGCGCTTTTCCCCTCCGAGCGCGACCACGCAGAGGAAGCCCCTGAAGGCCGATCCGAGCCAGGGGATCCTGGCCACCGAGAGCATCACCGAATCGCCGGCGGCGGCGAAGTCGTTGGACTGGGTCCATATCCAGGCTTCGGGCATGGAACGTCCCCAGTCCTTCTCTATGTAGCCCCTGCCGTCCCTGATCGTCAGCCTTCGCCCGTCGATGTCGATGCCGCCGTCCACCCTGTGGTCCATGCTCACGAGGCCATGGTTGCATTCCATCCTCGGAACGAAGGTGAAGGGACCCATGACGCCAGGCCGCCAGAAGGGGAACTCCATCCTCGAGAATGGCCCATACCTGAAGGAGCCCTTGATTCGGGACTCGCCGTCGGAGAGATCGAGCTCCACGCCCCCGGCGGAAAACCTGTTCGGTCCGACGCGGATGTCCAGCCCGGTCTCCGAGGCGCTGAACTCTTCCGCCGGGTACTGGAACCACCAGGAACGTCCCGTGGCGCCCTCTATCGCCTGGACGAAGGAGTAGGCTGATTCGCCCGGGGGATCCGCGTTGCCCGGAACGCCGGCCGCGGGCGCCTTTCCGCCGAGGGAGATGCCGGGGATGAAGGACCATACGCCTGTCC
>CAZRYP010000013.1:6408-19698 GCA_964604295.1 uncultured Treponemataceae bacterium | reverse complement strand
CTGGAGACCCGAGACCAAGTTCGAAGCCAGGGCCATGAAAGCCAGCCGCCCGGCTTTCGAACTATTCTTCGTCAAGAAAAGCTGAGCCCTCTCCTCATTCGAAAAACGAGCTCAACTTCCTGTAGAGCGCGCCTATGGTCTCCTTGGCCGCCGCGGGCACGCTTTCGTCGGCCGCCGTGTCTGCGAGGCTCTCCAGGCTGGCGATGCTTTCGTTGAGGGCGGTATGGAAGCCCTTCGACACCCTGAACCAGAAGACCCCGGCCCCGTCGGTATAGAGCGTGACGAAACCCAGCCTCCTGTCCCTGCCCTTGGGTTCGGCCACCTGGAGGACATGGTCGAGGCTGGCGACGAGCTTTCCCAGGTTCCCCTGGTCGAGCGGGAGCCCGGCTTCGCGCTGGACCTCGAAATTGACGCTTTTGGGCCAATCCCGCCCGAGGTCCTTCTCCAGGTCGAGCCAGTCCTGGACTCGTATGACCGTTTCCAGCTTCTCGCCCTCGAGGAGCCTGAAGTTCCTGTAGCGGATCGAAGCCAGCAAGCCCCTGTATGCCGACCCCGAATCCCTCTCGATGTTCGTTCTCGCGAGCTTGAAGGTTTCCCAGGGCAGGACGACCATTTTCTTCTTGCCCGAAGTTTTTTCAAGATCGAATATCTGGCCGCCCAACTTTATCTTGTCGGTAAAATCCCTCGTTTCGCGCCTTGCGTGGACTTCTCCCTCGGCCCTCGCGGGACCGCGTTTCTGCCTGCCGCCCGAATCCGTCGCCTCGTGCTTGCGGCTGTCGACGATGGACAGGAGCCTCTCGGCCACTATCGGGGAAATCTTGGAGAGGATGTCCCTGGGTAGGGGCGACACCGACATGGCATACATGCGCGTCGTTCTCACGATCTCTCCGGCGACGATGAAGTCGGGATTCTCCCTGAACATCACCGATCCGGGGTGGATGGAAATTTTTTCGGCCGTGAGCGAACGGAAAAGGCCGCGCTCCTGCCTGGCGCAGATGAACTGGATGAGGCCCCGGCTCACGGCGCAGAGGTAGTCGTAGAGGGAGCCGCCTTTCAGGATGGGCACGCCCATCTCCGAGACGATGATTTCGAGCTGTTCGCGTATGCGCACGATTTCCCTCATCGTGCGTTCGTCCAGATAGTTCTTTTCGCAGAACCTGGTCTTGTCGGGGGCAGACTGGAAGGCATCGAATATGCGCAGATAGGAGACGAAATCTCCCATGGGATCCCTGAAGGCATGGTGAGCCTTGCGCGCTTCCATCTCCTCGCCCTGGGGAAGGATGTACGGGCTCATGGTGGAGAGGAAGGAGGCCGCCACGAGCGTTTCATGGATCACGTCGGGATAGCGCATCACTGATTCGACGATCATGCGCGAAAGCCTCGGCAGGAGGGGGAAGGCGCACATCATCTCCCCTATCTTGGACAAGGTGCGGTCGTCGGCGAGGGAATCGAGGAGGTTTAGGATATCGATGGCCCCCGCGATACCGCTTTTCGGCGGCTTGGAAATGAAATCGAAGCTCTCGAAGTCGGAAATGCCCAGTTCGGCCATCCTGAGAAGCACTTCGGAAAGGTCGGTCCTGTAGATCTCCTCCGTGGTGAACAGAGGGCGGTTCTCGAAGTCCTTGCGGGGATAGAGCCTGTAGCATACGCCCGGCCTCGTGCGGCCCGCCCTTCCCTTCCTCTGGTTGCAGGAAGCCTTGGAAATCGGCGTTTCGATGAGGCTGGCAGTGAAAGTCCTCGGATTGTAGTAGTTGAGCTTGGCCAGACCCGAATCTATCACCACGGTTATGCCGTCGATCGTGACGCTCGTCTCGGCGATATTCGTCGCGATCACTATCTTGGATTTGTCCTTGGGGGCCGGGTCGAAGACCTTCTCCTGCTCGTCCTTGCCCAGCCTCGCATAGAGGGGAACGAGATGGAGCTTTGGGGCCAGGGAACTGGCAGCCAGGCGCAGGGTCAGTTCCTTGATGGTCTTTTCGCCAGGGAGGAAGATGAGCATGTCTCCGGTCTCACCGCTTTCCCTGCTCTCCATGGAACGCGTGACGATGGAAATGACCTTGTCGTAGAGGGCTTCGTCGCTGTAGCGGAGCGGGGAAGCCGGGGCGGCCGAACCGCCGCGCCCTCTCGAGGAAGAATCGCGGGGCCTGTCTTCCGGCGGGGCGACAGGCTCGGCGATGGGATCGTAGATGAGGGTCACGGGATAGGTCTGGGTCTCGATTTTGACCACGGGGCATTCGCCGAAATATTCGGAGAAGACCTCGGCGTTGATGGTCGCCGAAGAGACTATAACCTTGAAGGAAGGGCGCACTTCCAGGACCTTCTTCAGGAGTCCCAGGATGAAATCGATGTTGAGGCTCCGCTCATGGGCTTCGTCCACCATGAGGACGTCGTATTTCGACAGGAAGGGATCCAGCTTCATTTCCTGGAGCAGGATGCCGTCCGTCATGATCTTCAGCTTGGTGGCGGGAGGCGTCCTGTCCTCGAACCTCCTCTTGAAGCCGACAAGACCGGGCTTTTCCGGACCGAGCTGGCGGCCTATGAAGTCGCTCACCGAAAGGACGGCGATTCGCCGGGGCTGGGTGACGCCAATGATGCCGTGCTCGGCATATCCCGCCTCGTACAATATGATGGGAAGCTGCGTGGTTTTCCCCGAACCGGTGGGGCTTTCGACGACGATGACCTGATTATCCCTCAGGGCTTCCAGGATCTTATCTTTTTGCTGGTATACAGGCAATTCATGAGGATTCATCCCATTATGATACACGAAATGCCCGATCTGTGCCACAGGACGGGAAAACCCGCGGCGACTCTCCTTCGAAACCTGCTTTTCCCATGCTATACTTCGCGGACAATGGTTTCAGACTTCATCATCTACGGCCTCATCGTCCTGGCCTTCGCGGGCATCGCCGCGGGCCGGCTGCCGCGCCTCGCCATGAACAGGGCAAGCATCGCCCTCAGCGCCGCCATACTCCTGATACTCGCCGGGGGAATCGGACACGAAGAAGCCTTCCGGGCCGTGGACCTGGAAACCATTTCCCTCCTCCTCGCCATGATGATCCTCGTTGCCAACCTGAGGATTTCGGGCTTTTTCTCCCTTGCGGGCGAAAAGATACTGACCCTCGCGAACTCTCCCGGGGCTTTCCTGGCCATAGTCGTGCTGGCCTCTGGATTTCTTTCGGCCCTCTTCCTCAACGATACGATCTGCATCATGCTGACTCCCCTCGTCGCGGAAATCGCCCGCAGGGCCGGACGCGACGGAAAACCCTACCTCATCGGCCTCGCCACGGCGGCGAACGCGGGTTCCTGCGCCACGGCCATCGGCAACCCGCAGAACATGCTCATCGCGTCCCAGTCCGGCATTCCCTTCTTCGAGTTCGTCCTCTGGCTCGCCCCTCCCTCCATCCTCGCGATGGCCTTCTGCTATCTCGCGACTCTCCTCGCCTTCCCCAAGGAGTTCGCTCCTGGACAGGCGACCTTCGCGCCTTCAGCGGCCGCGGCCGCTGAAGGCGCTTCGACGGCCGCATCCCGGCGCGTCGATATGGACAGGCGCCTCATGGTCAAGAGCCTGGCCGCAGCGGCCATCCTTCTACTCCTCCTGGCCCTGGGGCTACGCACGAGCGTCGCCGCGCTCACCGCCGCGGGATTCCTGATGATCACCAGGAGGATCCGCCCGGACAGGGTCTTCGCCGAAGTGGATTTCGGCCTTCTGGTCTTCTTCTCCGGGCTTTTCGTCCTGACGGCTTCGGTCGCGAGGTCTCCATTGTTCGGCCGCTTCATGCAGGGCATACTCCCCTGGATGGACAGACCCGGCGCGGTTTTCGCGCTGGCGACCGTCTTCACCTCCAATATCGTCTCCAACGTGCCGGCTGTCATGCTCCTTTCACCCGTGGCCAGGAGCTTCGCGAACCCGGCCACGGCCTGGCTCATGCTGGCCATGGCCTCCACCTACGCGGGCAATCTCACACTCCTGGGATCGGTGGCCAACCTCATCGTGGCCGAACAGGGGGAAAAGGCCGGCATCAGGATAGGTTTTCTCGATTACCTCAAAGTGGGTCTGCCCGTGACGGCCGCGTCCATCGCCGCCGGCACCGCCTGGCTCGCGCTTCTCCGGCCCTGAGCCGGAAAGGAAGACTGGAAATGCAGCTACCGCGCGACAATGCTCCACGAATCCCGGCACGATCCGTCCTGAGCGTCGGAGCCTTGACCGCCCTCATAAAGAACAGTCTGGAGACTTCCTTTTCCACGCTGCTCGTGGAAGGCGAGGTGACGAACGCCAAGCTCTCCTCCTCCGGCCATTACTACTTTTCGCTGAAGGACAAGGACGCCCTCATACAGGCTGTCATGTTCAAGTTCCGCGCGTCCGACATGGACTTCGAACTGGCGGACGGACTCAAAGTGGTCGCTCGGGGATCGGTGTCGGTCTATGCCGCGAGGGGCCAGTACCAGCTCATCGTCCAATCGCTCAGGAAGTCCGGAGTGGGCGATTTGCTCGCCATGATCGAGGAGAGGAAGCGGAGGCTCGCGGCAGAGGGGCTCTTCGACCAGGACAGGAAGAAAGCCCTGCCCCGCCTTCCTTCCAGGGTGGGCGTCGTCACGAGTCCTACGGGGGCGGCCTTGAGGGACATCCTCAATGTCATGGGAAGAAGGAACTCCGGCATCGACATCCTCCTCCTTCCCGCCCCGGTGCAGGGGGAGGACGCGGCCGGAATCATCGCGGCCAGGATCAGGCAGGCCAACATCCTGAAACTCGCCGACGTGCTCATCGTGGGACGCGGCGGAGGCTCGCCCGAGGATCTGCTCGCCTTTTCGGACGAGCTTGTGGTGCGGGCCATCGCGGCATCGGAGATTCCGGTCATAAGCGCTGTCGGCCATGAAATAGACTGGGCGCTCAGCGATTTCGCCGCCGACCTGCGCGCCCCCACCCCCTCGGCCGCCGCCGAACTGGTGACGGAGAGCAGGGAAATGCTGCTGAGGGAGGTGGAACAGTTCGGCGGCGCCCTCGAGTCGGCAGTCCGCGCCAGGCTCGATGAGGCGCGCAGGGCCGTGTCCGTCTTCACCCCCGATGACGTCGAAGCCCGTTTCATGCGCATATTCATGCCCGTAGCCCGGCGACTCGACGATGCCGGCGAAAGCCTCCGCTCGGGCCAGGCAGCCCGGCTCCGCGACGCCGGGCACCGGGTGGCTCTTGCAGGAACGAGCCTAGAGCTGGCCAGCCCCCTGGCCGTGCTCGCCCGCGGTTATTCCATCGTACGCAAGGCGGCCTCGTTTCCCGAAGGATCTCGCCCGAATCCAAGCTCTCCGCTTGGATTCGGCACGATCGTGCGTTCCGCCGGGCAATTGGAGACTGATGATTCGCTTCAGGTAATTTTTTCCTCGGGCTCGGCCCGCGTGGACGTGAGGGAGGTACAATCGTGAAAGATTTCGAGGCGCGCCTGGAGAGGCTGGAATTCCTCGCGGAGAGGATCAAGGATCAGCAGTTGCCGCTCGAGGAAGCGATAAAAGTGTTCGAGGAAGGCATCAAGCTGTCCAAGGGACTGAAAAAGGAGCTGGAGAAGATCCAGGGAAGGGTCGAGGTATTGATAAGCTCACCGGAGGATGTCTCCAAGCCCGAGGTCTCCCTCTTCGATCCCGACAAGGATGGGTGAATTCCCTAGTTTCGACCATCGCCCCTGAAGACGCGCTCGAGGAAAGGCAGAAGGCTGCGGTCGCTGTCGGCCAGATCGATCCCTGAGAGTTCCCCCGCCCTCACCCAGTCGATCCGGCTGTGCTCCCTCAGTTCCAGGACGCACTCATCGGGTATGCGGACGAGCCAGGCTGACAAGATCCTCCGCCCCGAATCGCAGTCGAAGCTGCTCTCTCCCAGGAGGCGCAGGGGAAATATCAGAATTCCGAACTCCTCGTCGAATTCCCGCCGAAGCGCATCCTCGTCGCTTTCCCCCTCCTCGACCTTTCCCCCAGGGAATTCCCAGCGGAGCCCGATGGCGCCCCCCTCCCTTCGCTTTGCGACCAAGATCCTGTCCCCCCGCATAGCGATCCCGGCTATCGATCGCTTCGTCATGCGTTCTCCTTGCGACGATGCAGCGAGGAAGAGCATTCCTCGACGAGGTCGGAGGCCTGGAACCAGCCCTTGCTGTCCGCGAGGGCTCTGCCGGCCAGTCCGTGGGCTATCACCGCCATGCACGCAGCTTCCTCGAGGGCCGTTTTCATGTTCCCCGAGTCCTGCCGATCCTTCCCTGCCTTTCGCTTCATTTCCGCCGATCTTCCCGCGGCGATGCCGGCGAAAAGACCCGCGAGGACATCGCCCGAACCCGCCGTGCCCAGCTCCGGCGTCATGCCTTCCCACACCCAGCGCCTGCCCCCGGGGGACACTATCCATGTCACGTGGCTTTTTATCACGGCAAGCAAGTTGTAGGCTTCGCTCACTCTTCCCATGGCCTGCCAGGGGGACAGGGCTGAGGGTTCTTCGGCGGCGGGGGCGCGGGCCGGGGCTCCGGCCAAGGCATCGGCTATGGCCTCGAGCAGGGCGGAAAATTCCCCGGGGTGAGGCGTCGCCGCGGTTGCCGCCTTTCTTCCCGAGAGCAATTCAGGCTTTTCCGCGATCAGCCTGATGGCGTCGGCGTCGAGTATGAGAGGAAGAGGGGAATCGATGAGATGGGCGAGAAGCTCGAGTCTTCCCGGGCCCTGTCCCCATCCCGGACCTGCCAGGATGGCATCGAAGGCTCCCAGGGCCGGCTTGCCTGACAGTGGCTTCACGATCACGGATTCCAGGACCGGGGCCAGCAGGGGATACAATTCCTCGTCGACATAGAGGGTCACGTAGCCGGCTCCCGAGGCGAGGGCTGCCCTGGCGCAGAGCTGGGCGGCACCGATGGCGCCCTTGGAGCCCGCGAATATGGCGAGCCTCCCCCTGCTCATCTTGTAGCCGGTCTTGTCGACGGGGTCCTGGAGACGGGCCAGGTCGGATCCTTCCAGGAGCCGAAGCTCCCTGTGCCTTTCGGCGAGAATTTCCGGGAACACGTCGGCGACGGGAACGAGAGTCCCGCAGAGAGGTCGAATTTCCGGAAGATAGCAGGCGGCTTTTACCGGCTCCAGGCAAAAGGACAGGTCGGCCTTGACGCAGGGGAAACCAGGCATCCAGCCCTCGCCCGCGCCCGAAGGCAGGTCTATCGACGCGACGATTGGCGCCCCGGCTTTCAGTCCCGCCCTCCCCAGACAGTCGATCATGGCCTTGGCTTCGCCCGTGGCCGCGCCCTTCAATCCCGTGCCCAGCACTCCGTCCAGGACGATATCGGCTCCGGAGAGCATATCCAGCATGCCATCCTCGTCATTCCCGTCCCATGCGACAAGGTGGAATCCGGCCGCTTCGAGGCTTTCGACCTGCTTCAAGGCGGAGGGACTCGATTCCCTTCCGGAAACCACAGCCGCCAGGTTCGTGAACCCGGCCGAAAAGGCGTGGCGCAGGATGGCGAGGGCATCGCCGCCGTTGTCGCCCTTGCCGCATAGCGCGACGATCCTCAGGTTCCTGTCCTTTTCGCTCAGGCCCGGATCAGCGGATATGTGAAGCCGGAGCGCGTCCCATATCCTGATGGAGGCCTTTTCCATGAGCTGGACCGGCTCGAGGGCCAGGGTTCCTCTCGTCGCCGCATCGAGACTTCCGGACTGTTCGCCTGTAAGGAGTGTCTTCATGCGGGAATTTCCTTTTTGCTCATCTGATCATTATAACAGGACTCGGACTCGAGTCAATTTCCGCCGGCTATGGCTTCGGCCACCCTGATTCCATCCATCGCGGCCGACATTATCCCTCCGGCGTAACCGCAGCCTTCCCCGCATGGGTAGAGGCCTTCCACGCTGCTCTGCATCTTCTCGTTCCTCAAGATCCTTACAGGGGACGAGGTCCTCGTCTCGACGCCCGTAAGGATCGCGTCCGGATGGGAAAATCCGCGGATCTTCCTGTCGAAGGCCATGATGCCTTCCTTGATGGAATCGCGTACGAATCCGGGAAGGCAGGCATTGAGATCGGCAAAGCTCGTGGAGCCCTTGGAGCAGGGCCTTATGGTTCCGAAGGCTTTGGAGCATGTGCCTGCGAGGAAATCCTCCAGCCTCTGCACGGGCATGGCGAAGCCGCCCTTGCCGGCATTGGCCGCCGCGAAGGCTGCCCTCTCCCAGGACCGCTGGAACTCCATGCCTGCAAGGATGCCTTCTCCCCCGAAATCCTCGGCCCTGACGGCCGCGACTATGGCCGAATTGGCGTTCCTCTCATTCCTGGCGAAATTGCTCATGCCGTTGCAGACCGTCATGCCCGGTTCCGAGCTGGAATTCACCACGAAGCCGCCCGGACACATGCAGAAACTGTATACCCCCCTGCCTCCTGAGCTCTGGTGGGTCAGCTTGTAGTCCGCCACGGGCAGGTTGGGGCTTTTCCAGGAAGGTCCGTACTGGCTTTTCTGTATCATGGCCTGAGGATGTTCTACCCTGAGGCCTATGGCGAATGCCTTTCTTTCCATGAGCACCGAGCTTTTCGCCAGCTCCTCGAAACTGTCCCTTGCGCTGTGCCCTATGGCCAGCACAACGGCAGCGGCATCGATCGTTTCACTGCCGTTGACGCAGACCGCCCTGATCCTCCCTCCCTTCGTCACGAAAGAAGTCACCTTCGCGCCGAAGCGTACGGTTCCGCCCAGGATTTCGATCTTCTTCCTGATATTTTTCACGACATCGACGAGATAGTCGGTTCCTATATGGGGTTTGTTGATATAGGCGATCTCTGGAGGGGCTCCCGCCTCGAGGAACTCTTCCAGCACCTTCCGGTTGCGGAAGGCTTTGTCGCCTACCGAAGTGTTGAGCTTTCCGTCCGAGAAGGTTCCGGCCCCTCCCTCCCCGAACTGCATGTTCGAGTCGGGATTCAGAACCCCGGATTTCCAGAACAGATCCACCGATTTCATCCTCGAGTCCACATCCTCCCCGCGCTCCAGAACCATGGGCTTGAATCCGTTTTCCGCGAGAAGAAGGGCGGCGAAGAGTCCGGCAGGTCCCCCTCCGACGATGACCACGCTTCCAGCGGCGGATTCCCCTACATTCGGGGGCTTGGGAAATTCATAGCCTTGCCGAGGCGAATCCAGGGGGA
The DNA here is from genome assembly GCA_964604295.1 of uncultured Treponemataceae bacterium. Lineage (GTDB taxonomy): Bacteria > Spirochaetota > Spirochaetia > Treponematales > Rectinemataceae > CAZRYP01. The sequence continues at coordinate 10,577 of CAZRYP010000013.1, read as the reverse complement.
GCCATTCCTTCCCCTCACGGAGGCCGCCCGGCAGGGGCTTCCTGAGCTCGACATCCACGGCGTAGATCACCCATATCGAGGATTTCTCGCGAGCGTCGAAGGATTTCTTCACCGTCTCCCAGGACAGGACATCGTCCTTGCCCGTTCCGAGCGCCGAACAGATCGCCTTGCGCATTGCGGCTTCATCGTGGTCAGGGCGCACCCTGAGTTGCTGTATCCTGTATTTCATGCCCCGTCCTTTTCCCGGCACGCGCGGGAACTCACCGAAAATCCCAGAAGACGACCTTGGCCGAGTCGTCGGTCTTTATGAGAGCGTAGAGCTGTCCCGTGTACGAAACCTTGATGGCCGCCACCTCTCTGCTGCCTTCGGGAAAATCGATGCGGCGGCGAAGGTCCACCTTGCCTTGGGCATCGATGCGCCTGAGGATTCTGAAGGCCTCTCCAGGATTTTTTCCGGTTCCAGACCCGGTTCCGTTTTCGATGATCCCCTCTCCGGCATCCCCGGCAGGTTCCGCCGAGAGGAAGTAGAAATAACCCGAACTCGCGCCGACCAGTTCGTCGATGGAAGCTGCCTGGGCTTCCTGGGCTATCGCCAGGCTGCCCTTCCGGATCCCCGTCGCTCCGTCCACCATGATCAACCAGGATCCCGCAAACTCGCTGCCGGACAATACCTGGCTCTCGGGGTCGAAGCGTTCGCGGTAGTAGTCGATCTTCATCGTGACGACGAATCCGTCGCCCGCATCCGACTCCAGGACCCTGTCCAGACTGGCGTGCATCCTCAACCCCGGCTCTTCCGCTCCCGCGACCGGCTCGGGCAGAGGGAGGTTTTCGCGATCCAGCCTCAGGCTCGACAGGAGATTGCCCGCCTTGCCAAAATGATGGATCTGGAAAATGGATTCCGAGGCCGACACAACGGCGAATGTGTCGTTCTCGAGAACATCGACAGCCATGACGTAGGGAAAGGGGGATCCTCCGGGGCCTTCCTGCCCGATATAGGGCAGTTCCTCGCCCCGATCTCCGAAGCGTCTCACTATCCTGTCGCAATAGGCGGCCAGCTGAGGGTCGTAGATTCTGGCGGCCGGATTGGCCACCCTGTCGACGACAAAGACTGTCTGACCTGAATCCACGGCCAGTTTCTCCGGCGAAACGAAGCGCAGCGGAGCGGCGTACCTGCCCGGCGCCGCCGCCGAACCCGATCGGGAATACGCAGCCAGGGTTTCCGCCGGCTTCATCATCCTCGGCTCGGGAGTGCGCGAAGGATCATAGAGAAGCGCCAGGAGATCCCCGTAGGAGGAAAGCCTCATGATTTTCCTTCCCGATCCGTCGAGGATATGGAAGATGCCCTCTCTCATCACCACATCGAGACCCTCAGGTCCTCCGGCCGAAGGCGCGATCTGGTTTTCCGAGAGTCCATAGCCGAGGGAGAAGAGATCGCTCCTGACCAGGTCTTTTATCTGCCTGCGCTCGGGGCAGCCCGCGAGTACCAGGCATATCGCTAGAAGCAAGCACGCTCTGGGTAAATAAGCTCTCATTGCGGCTCTCATCCTTGTCCGGCTGGCGGTCCTCTGTCAACGCCGCGCTGGCCTGATTCCACGGACTTACGCCACCGACTTGCGCCACGGCCTCGAGCACCGGGTTCGCCGACAAAGCCGCCTGAAGCTAATTCCCATTCCTTGACCCTTTCCCCGGCCGGAAGTATGCTTAGGCCCATGGCTATCAATCTGCTCACTGCATTCCTCGGATCCAAGCGGGAGAGGGATGTAAAGGTACTGCTCCCCCTGCTCCACAGCATCAATGCCAGGGAACCCTGGGCCATGTCCCTTCCGGAAAGCGACTTCCCGATCCAGACGGGACTCTTCAGGAACCGGCTCTCCGCGGGCGAATCCCTGGACGACATCATCCCCGAGGCCTTCGCCTTGGCCAGGGAGGCCGCGCGAAGGATTCTGGGGGAGAGGCCCTTCGACGTCCAGATCCTGGGCAGCCTCGTCCTCCACAACGGCAAGATTGTCGAGATGAAGACAGGAGAGGGAAAGACCCTTTCCTCAGTGAGCGCTGCATACATCAACGCCCTGGGCGGCAAGGGCGTCCACATCGTCACCGTCAACGACTACCTGGCGGAACGCGACAGCCAGTGGATGGGCAAGATCTTCGGCTTCCTGGGCTTGAGCGTGGGCTGCATCATCTCCAACATGGACAACGACGCGAGGCGCAAAGCCTATGCCTGCGACATCACCTACGGAACCAACAACGAATTCGGATTCGACTATCTGCGCGACAACATGACCTGGTCGCCCGAATCGCGTGTCCAGAGAGGCCACAACTACTGTATCGTCGACGAGATAGACTCCATCCTCATCGACGAGGCCCGCACTCCCCTCATCATCTCGGGACCGGCCGAGGACGACACCTACAAGGTCAACGAAGTGAATCGCCTGGCCCTCTCCCTTGTCGAAGTGAAGAAGAACCCCGATACGGGCGAATACCCCGACGAGGCCAGCGGTGAAATATCGGAAGGCGATTACAGGATAGACGAAAAATCCAAGCGTATTATGTTCACGAGTCAAGGACTTAACCATATAGAGGAATTGCTCCAGAAGAGGGGGCTCATCAAGGGAAGCCTCTTCGAGGAAGGCAATTTCGAGTTCGCCCATTACTTCACCCAGTCGGTCAGGGCGCAGATACTCTTCCTCAAGGATGTCGACTACGTCGTCCAGGATGGCCTTGTCCAGATCGTCGACGAATTCACCGGAAGAATCCTTCACGGAAGGCGTTATTCGGACGGCCTACACGAAGCCATTGAAGCCAAGGAAAGGATCAAGATCGCCCGACGCAACCGCACCTTGGCTACCATTACATTCCAGAACTACTTCCGCATGTATGAAAAAATATCAGGAATGACGGGTACGGCCGATACCGAAGCCCCTGAGTTCAATAAAATCTATAATCTCGATGTCGTGGTCATCCCCTCGAACAGGCCTATAGTGCGAAAGGACGAGGACGATTTGGTATTCCTCAGCGAAGCGGAAAAATTCAACGCCCTGAGCGAGGAAATCGACAAGGCTCACAAGAAGGGCCAGCCCATCCTTGTCGGCACCGTCTCCATCGAAAAATCGGAAAAACTCTCCGCCCTACTGACTGGAAAGGGCGTCAGGCACGAAGTGCTCAACGCCAAGAACCACGCGAGGGAGGCTCTCATCATCGCCGAGGCGGGAGCCAAGGGTTCCGTCACGATAGCGACGAACATGGCGGGCCGCGGCACCGACATCAAGCTGGGAGGCAACCCGGAATTCAGGGCCAGGAGGAAGGCCGGCACCTCGGCGACCGATGAGGAATTCTCCAAAGTCATGGCTTCCGAATACGAAACATGGAGGAAGGACTTCGAGGAAGTGAAAAGCCTCGGGGGACTCTGCGTGATAGGCACCGAACGCCATGAATCCCGCCGCATAGACAATCAGCTGCGCGGAAGATCGGGCCGCCAGGGGGATCCGGGCCGTTCGGCCTTCTTCATTTCCCTGGACGACGATCTCATGCGTCTCTTCGGCGGCCAGAACTTCAAGGGCATGATGAGCAAGGTGGGCATGAAGCCCGGCGAACCCATCTATCACCCCCTCCTGAACCGAACGATAGAGAGCGCGCAGAAAAAGGTGGAGGAAAGGAACTTCGAGATCAGGAAGCACCTCCTCGAGTATGACGACGTGCTCAACCGCCAGCGGGCATATATTTACGAGCAGAGGGACTCCATACTCAAGGACGAGGATCTCATCGGCAGGGTCAGGATCGGCGCGGACGAGCTGCTCGAATCCGTGACGATCGACGCCTTGGGTCGACAGAAGGCCGGCGACAAGGCTGTCGCCTCCGAACTCCCTCTTCTTCTCAGGGATACCTTCGGCGTGGAGATGACCGCGGCCCAGGTGTCCGCCCTCCTCTCCGCCTCGGCATCCTCGGCCCAGAATCCCGCCGCTTCCGCGTTCTACCTGGACGTGAAGAAGCGCCTCGACGCCGATCTTTCCGAAAAGGCGGCGATGGCCGGCGAAAGGAATCTCAACCTCTTCATCCGTTATCAGTATCTGCAGGAGATAGACAACAAGTGGCTGGACCACCTGGACAGGATGGAAGCCCTCAGGGAAGCCGTCTATCTCCGGTCCTACGCCCAGAAGAATCCTCTTCTC
>CAZRYP010000013.1:0-6398 GCA_964604295.1 uncultured Treponemataceae bacterium | reverse complement strand
AAGATCGAGGGTTCGGACATCTTCGAGGAACTCGTCGACGCCATACGGCGCAATATCGCTTCCCGAGTCCTCAGGGTCCGCATCAAGGCCGAGGAGGAAAGGACCCTGCCCTCCAAGGAACCGGCCGCGGCGGCCGCCCATCACGCGAGTTCAGGGCAATTCTCGGCTTCGGGCGGACAGGAAGCCGTGATGGATCCTTCGATGCCGCAGAGGCCGCAGGGTTCCAGGATATCCGACGCATCGACGCCGGAAAAGGCGACGGTGGTGCGCTCCGGTGAAAAGGTCGGCCGCAACGACCCCTGCCCTTGCGGCTCCGGGAAGAAGTACAAACACTGCCACGGACGGTGATGGCATAGCACGCGAAAGCGTCAGGACTGGAAATGTCGCTCAATTTCAAGGAAATAGACCTCGTTCTTTCGGAACTCAGGCTTCCGGGCACAAGGATACAGAAAATCCTCCAGCCCTCCTATGACACGATCATCCTCGAAGTGTTCGGCTCGGAGGAGGGGAAGAAGGACATCCTTATAAGCGTGGCATCGGGCGCCTGCAGGATACAGAGCCTTGCCAGCCTTCCCGCCAAAAACGAGCGCCCCCTGCGGTTCATGGAATGCCTCAAGTCCCGAATACGGGGCGGCAGGATAGATTCCGCTGTGCAGCTCTCCTCCGACAGGATACTCAAGATCGCGATCTCCATGCCTCTGGAAGCGGACTCGGATCCGGAAGCCGAGGCCAATGAGGCTGCGAGGACGGCCGGACGCAAGACCTCCAGGGGAATTCCACGCGCTCCTTCCCGTACCTATTCGCTGTATGTCCGCCTCTGGAGCGGCGCCGGAAACATGCTGCTCGTCGACGAGAACAACCTCATCGTGGACGCCATGTTCAGGAAACCCGAGAAGGGCGAAAGCTCCGGCCTGCCCTGCCTGATAGAAGAGACCCTCCAGCCCGCCGATGCCCCGGGAAAGGCAGAAAAGAACGCGAAATTCGAAGTTCGTGACCTGGAAGGCGAAGGCAGCTTCACCGAACGCGTGGAAGCCCACTATAGCGGCAAGGCGGGAGAACTGTCCCTGGACAATCTCCTTGCCCGGGCGGCCGAACGCTTCAGGAAAAGGATGGATTCCCTCGAAGCCAGGGAAGCCGAGCTCGAGCGGCTCATCGAGGATTACCGCGATGCCGGAAGGTACAGGCAGATCGGCGATATCCTCATGGCCGGGGGTTTCTCCGTCGAGGACTCCGGCCCTAGGCGCGCGGGTTCCACGACCTTCGCTTCCGCCCATGATTTCTATTCGGACAAGGCGATTTCCATTCAGATCGATCCTTCCCTGAGCAATGTCGAGAACGCCCAGAAGTACTACGAAAAATTCCGGAAGGCCAGCTCCGGTCTCGAGGATATAAGTTCCGAACTAACCAGGATCCAAGCCTCCCAGGAGGAACTGCGTTCCTGGTTCACGGGGCTGCAGGCCGAATCCGATCCTTTCGCCATCGCGAGAAGCCTGGATAAAGCCGGGACCGTACGCGAGAAAGCCATAAGGAAGTACCCCTGTATCTGGATCGAGTACAAAGGGTGGACGATTCTTGTGGGCAGGTCGGCCAAGGAGAATGATGAACTCCTCAGGCATCACGTGAGAGGATCGGATCTCTGGCTCCACGCGAGGGATCATTCAGGATCCTATGTCTTCGTGAAGGCCAAGAAAGCCAAGACCTTCCCCCTCGAAATAATGCTGGACGCGGCCAATCTCGCGATCTACTACTCCAAGGCCCGAAAAAACATGGAAGGCAATGTCTACTATACACAGTCCAAATACCTGCGCCGCGTGAAAGACGGCCCCAAGGGTCTCGTCGTGCCGACACTGGAGAAGAATCTCTTCGTCCGGCTCGACGAGGCGAGGATCAAGGAACTTCTCTCCTGTTCCTCCGGAGGAGAATCATGAGTTGGACCAGGATCGCGTCGCGGTTGCTGGCGGCCCTACTTTCCATGGCCGCGATTTCCGCGGTATCGGCCCAGAAGGAGCCTGCCCCCATCCTCATCTCCATCCTGAAGGGTCCCTCCGGCATAGGCGGCGCCTGGATGATGGCTGAACCGCCGCGATTCGCCGATGCGGAGCTGCGTTTCATCACGGCTTCCGGCGCCGACCTTGTCACCGCGAAGCTGATCTCGGGTGAAATCCAGGGGGGAGTGTTGCCGGTGAACGTCGCGGCCAAGCTCTACAATGCCGGCGTTCCGATCAAGGCCGTCGCGGTGGTCGGAAACGGCATGGTCAAGTTTCTCAGCGCCGATCCTTCGATCAGGCGGCTCTCCGATATAAGGGGAAAGGAGATCCATATCGCGGGCCAGAAGGCGACGCCGGATTACGTTTTCAGATTTCTCGCCGGAGAGGAAGGTTTGAAACCGGGCTCGGACTATTACCCCGTCTACAGCCTGGCCTATCCGGAAATCGCCGCCCAGCTTGCCGCGGGCAGGATTGCCTGCGCCGTCCTCCCTGAGCCTTTCGCGACTCAGGCTATGTCGCTCAACAAGGCCCTGGGCAGCCCCTTCAGCCTCGATGCACTCTGGAATATGAGGACCGGCCGGAAGAGCTATCCCATGTCCCTCTTCGTCCTTTCGGACCGCCTTGTCTCGAGCCGTCCCGATATCACCGAAGCCCTGTCCCGAGCCTATGGCAGATCCATCGCCATGACGCTGGCCGATCCGGCCGGGACGGGAAAGCTGGCGGAATCCCTCGACCTGGGCATGAAGGCGGCGATCGCCCAGGCTTCCATACCCGTATCTGCCTATGTCTATATCGAGGCCGCCGAGGCGAGGGACGGCATCGAAGCCCTCCTTTCCCTCTTCCTGGAGGCCGATCCCTCCTCGGTGGGCGGAAAGCTTCCGGGATCGGGTTTCTACGAGCGCTGAGGAGGAGTCCGGAGCATGAGCCACAGGAAGAAGGAAGGAAAATACCGCCGCCTGGCCGCGGGGGCCTGCGGGACTGCCGCGGCCCTCGCCGCCTGGCATCTGCTGTCGCTGGCGATCGGCTCGGTCCTCATCCTTCCCGGGCCTAGGGAAGTGCTCGCGACACTGTCATCCCTCGTCGGCTCCCCCGAATTCTGGAATTCCGTGGCCGGAACCTTGAAGCGCGTGTTCCTGTCCTTCGCCCTCACCCTGATGGCGGGATCGATCACTGGCATGATTTCGGCCATCCATCCCTTCGCCAGGGATTTCCTCGCCCCCATCCTGACGACGATCAGGGCCACGCCAGTGCTGGCCCTGATCCTGATCGCCATGTTCTGGCTGCCTTCCTCCGGCGTGCCCGTTTTCTCCGCCTTCCTCATGGCCTATCCCATCATCCATGTTTCCGCCTACACCGGCATGGCCTCCATAGATGCTGAACTGCTGGAGATGGCTTCCGTCTTCAAGGTGCCGAGTTCCGTCCAATTCTTCAGCCTGAGGCTCCCCGCCGCCCGCGGCCACTTCCTCTCGGGCGCCAAGAACGCTCTCGGACTCTGCTGGAAGGTCGTCGTCGCCGGCGAGGTGCTGAGCCAGCCAGCCTTCGCCCTCGGCACGGGACTCCAGGATTCGCGGCTCTCGCTGGATACTTCAGGAGTGTTGGCCTGGGCTGTCGCGACCGTCTTTCTCTGCGGGATGAGCGAATTCGTCCTGGGGCTGGCGGCCAGACGCTTCGGACCCGAAGCTTCCGGAGAACGGGCATGAAATCCTACGCTCTCAAGGGAATCAGGAAGGGCTTCGGCGCCCTCCCCGTCATCGACGGCGTCGACGCCGACTTCGAGGCTTCCTCGGTTACGGCCATCCTGGGTCCATCCGGATGCGGCAAGACGACACTGCTGAACATCATGGCGGGGCTGCTCGGCCAGGACGAGGGTTCCACAGGAGATTTCTCGGGCGCGAGCTTTTCCTACTCCTTCCAGGAACCCCGGCTCCTGCCCTGGCTCTCCTCGCTGGACAACCTGCTTTTCGCCCTTTCGGGAACCGGGGACAAGGCTTTTCGCCTGGGCCGGGCCATGCGCTTCCTCGAGAGCGCGGGATTGAAGGATTTCTCGGGCACGAAACCCCCGAAGCTCTCGGGCGGCATGAAACGCCGCCTCTCCCTCGCCCGCGCCTTCGCCTACCCTTCCGATATCCTTCTTCTCGACGAGGCTTTCTCCGCCGTCGACCTGAAGCTCCGAATAGAGCTGATGGATTTGTTCTCCCTGCTGTGGCGGGAAGAGAAGAGGACTGCCATACTTGTGACGCACGATATACAGGATGCGCTCTACCTTGCCGACCAGATCCTGGTCCTCTCCTCCCGGCCGGCCCGCGTCGTGGACAGGCTCAGGGTACCCATGCCGAGGGAGGGCCGCCGCTATGGTTCCAGGGAGCTCATCGATCTCGAGGAAAGACTGTACCGGGAAATCCTCTCATAGCGGAAGCATCGCCCGCAGGGAGGAGACGAGTTCCCAGGGAGTGAAGGGCTTTTCGAGGAGTATCGTTCCCTCGGGAATCTTCATGTCCGAATCTATCCTGCCCGAGATGAACACACATTTCACGCCGGTCTTCGCGGACAGCCTCTCGTGGAGCCCCAGTCCGTCGAGGCCGGGAAGATTGATGTCGAGCACCAGGATGTCGAAATTCCGTTTTTCCGCCTGAAGCAGGGCTTCCCCAGCGTTCCTGGCCGACACGACGGAGGCTCCCGCCTTGGAGAGAACGTAGGCGAGGAAACCGAGGAGGGATTCGTCGTCATCCACGAGAAGGATGGATGGATTCCCCTTCAGCGAAAGATCCAGGCTTTCCTTGGGCAGGTCGCTCTTCCCCGCTTCCTCGGCGACCTGGCGGGGACCTTTCTCCAGGCTCAAGGGAAGCCATAGGGTGAAGGCGCTGCCTTTGCCGATGGAGCTTATGAGGCCGATGGCCCCGCGGACCTGCGCGGCTATGGTGGATACAATGGCGAGGCCCAGCCCCGTCCCCTTTCCCATGGCCTTCGTGGTGAAGAAGGGTTCGAAAATCTTCGCGGCGACATCTTCGGGGATGCCGCTGCCGTTGTCCGATACTTCCATCGCGGCATAGCGTCCTGGAGGGAGGGTGAAGGCTCCGATCTTCCCGGCGGCCTTCAGTTCCCTCTCTTCCACGAGGACGGTTATCCTGGCCCCCGACTTTCCGTCCAGCGCGTCCCTGGCGTTCACGACCAGGTTTATGAGAGCCTGTTCGATCTGGATGGGATCGGCGAAGACGATGGGATCGTTTTTGGGCAGTATCGTGGAGAAGAGTATCATCTCTCCCGAAAGCTTTCTCAGGAGGCCGGCCGTGTCCCTGACGACGGAGGCGAGGCCGATGGCCTTGGGGGAGTAAGGCTGTTTCCTGGAAAAGCCCAGAAGCTGCCGCGTGAGCTGCGATGCCCTCCCGGCTGTTCTCGCGATCCCCTCGACATCCTCATATGAGCTGTCCTGAGGCTTTATGTCCATCTTGAGCATCTCGGCATGGCCCACGATCGCGGTGAGAATGTTGTTGAAGTCGTGCGCGATGCCGCCGGCGAGCCGGCCCATGGCATCCATTTTCTGGGACTGCTGAAGCTCATCCCTGAGCCTATGAGCTTCCGTGAGGTCGAAAAACTCCGATGAAAGGAGAAGGCTGTCTTTCCCGGCTTCCCTGAAGCCCGAAAAGGACGCGAGTATCGAGAGCCTCTGTCCGGCCGTGCTCAGCATTTCGCATTCGAGGCCGTCTATGGTGCGTTCGGCAAGGATGGTCTTCCTCACCCGGTTCCAGTCCTCTTCCTTGCCGAAGAGAGAGGGCAATTCCGGCATGGAGCCGGGAATCGCGAAAACGCTCCTGAAGGAAGCGTTCGCCTCCACGATCCGTCCTTCCACGTCGGAGATGCAGCGCGGCGCCAGGCTCAGGTCGAACAGTTCCCTGTATCGTTTCTCGCTGTAGGAGAGCTTCCTCTCCATGTCGGCGCGGAAAAGGGCTATCTCGGCAGTGCCCAGCAATTCGCGTTCGGAAAATGGCTTTACGAGGATGCCGAGAGGCTGGGCTCCCTTGGCGGCGGCCAGGATTTCGGGGTCGGAGAGGGCGGAGATCAGGACAGAGGGGATACCGGCCCGCATTCTCGCGGAGATGGCCGCGTCGATGCCCGAGACGCCATGCCTGAGTTCGACATCTATAAGGGCGAGGCTCGGCTTCAGCCCTTTTCCGAGCGCGTCCAGGAATTCCGAGCCGCCGCTGAAGGGTCCCGATATTTCATAGCCGGCACGTTGCAGGGTTTTCGCGATATCGAGGGCAACAAGAGCTTCATGTTCCACGATCGCAATCAGTGCCACCATTCCTCTCCGCCCGGCATGCCGCGGGGCTGCCGGTCTTTCAGCCATGATACTATAGAAGGTTGTTCATTTCCAGCGAAAGATTCATCCTCATGGTTCTCTCGAGGTATCCG
>CAZRYP010000012.1:0-20228 GCA_964604295.1 uncultured Treponemataceae bacterium | reverse complement strand
CATTCCCATTGATGAGCGTCTTTTTTTATTCATCAAGTTCCTCTTTTACTTTTAGAATACTCTCCATACCGCCAGCGAATATCGGCCGGATCACCCCAGCTTCAGGCAGCCGGGAATCCCTTTCCCGAATTTTATCCCCGGCAGGCCGAATACATGATCCCCTGATATCCCCGCGCCGCTGTCGCCATGTCCTCGATCGCCACCGACTCGTCCACCGTGTGCGCATCCTCTTCCCTGCCGATGCCGAAACCCACCGTGGGAATCTTGGCGACGCCGGCGCAGTACGCGGCGTTCGTGCAGAAGCGGTAGGCGCCCACGCGCGGATTCAATCCGGCGGACTTGAGGCCGCCGAGGGCTGACTGCACGAAGGGATGGGCTTCGGGGAACACCCAGGCCGGAAAGAATTTTTCGCCCAGGAATTGGGCTCCGGTATAGGTTCGCTCGGCGAGGGGAGCCACGGAGACGCCGAAGTCTACACCCTCGAGGCCCGGCAGGCTTTTCAACCCTTCCAGGAGGCCTGCGCCGCTCTCTCCGGGCAGGAGGCGCCTGTCGTAGGTGACGTGGCAGCGATAGGGTATCACCGAGTGGCCGGGATGGGGTTCGGAAATGATGTCGGTCAGCACTATCGATCCTGGGCCGAGCGCCGGGTCGACCTTCACGGCCTGGCCGCCGATAGCCTGGATGACGCGCAGCATGTCGGTGACGGCGCAGTGGCCGGCCTCGGGAGATGAGGAGTGCGCCGAACGTCCCAAGGTGGTCACATGGATTTCCGCGCGACCGCGTCCGCCCCTGTTGAGCTGGAGCCTCGTGGATTCGCCGATCACGACGAAGTCGGGATGGACATGATTGACCACGCTCTCGATCGCGCAACCTTCGGCCAGCTCCTCGGAGACTGTCGCGCTCACCGCGATCTTCCCGTGAAGATCCGCCCGCCTGATTCCGCCTGCGGCGTGGATCATGGCCGCCAGCGAACACTTCATGTCGGCCGCGCCCCGCCCGTAGAGGCGCCCGTTGTCGATTTCGGCTCCCCAGGGGTCGTGCTTCCAGTCGGAAGCCTGCGCGTCCACCGTGTCGCAGTGGCCGTCCAAAAGGAGGGTGGGGCCGGGATGATCCCCTTCGACCACGCCTATCAGGCTCCCGTACTCGTCCACCTCCACGTGGTTGAAGCCCAGGCGCTCCATCTCGGCGGCCAATATTCCGACCACTTCCCGTTCCTCGGTGGTCACGCTTCTGGAACGGACAAGGCGTTGTGCGAAAGAAGTGAGGGCATCGGTGTCGATCGGCATGCGGCGTCTCCTAATATTGGTTCATTCTAGCGCGGAAGAATTCCGGGAACAAGGGCGAGAAGGCAAGGGCGCGGGAGGGCATCAGCGGGCGCCGAGGTTGAAGTGGCAGGCGACGAGGTGCCCGTCGCCCGCGTCGCGGAGCGGAGGCTCTTCGGCGGCGCAGAGGCTTTGGGCATAGCGGCAGCGCGTATGGAAGCGGCAGCCCGAGGGCAGGTCGATGGGGTTGGGCACGTCGCCGGTGAGGATGATCTTCGTGGCTCTTCCCTCGGGCTCGGGACTCAGGATCGACGAGAGGAGGGCTTCGGTATAGGGATGCTCGGGCCGGATGAAGAGCCTCTCGGAAGGGGCGAGTTCGACTATCTTCCCCAGGTACATGACGGCGATCCTGGTGCTGATGTGGCGTATCACCCCCAGATTGTGGGCGATGAAGAGATAGGTCGTGCCGAATTCCTTCTGGAGGTCCTCGAGGAGGTTGAGGACTTGGGCCTGGATGGACACGTCGAGGGCCGAAACCGGCTCGTCCGCGACCACAAGCTTCGGCCGGAGGGCAAGTGCCCTGGCTATGGCGATCCGCTGCCTCTGTCCGCCCGAGAATTCGTGGGGATAGCGCTTCAGGTGCTCCTCTTTCATCCCGACGGCTTCGATGAGGAACTTGAGCTGGGCCTGGCGCTCGTCCCTGGACCCGACGCCGTGGGTGATGAGGGGCTCCTCCAGTATTTTCCGTATGGTGTTCCGGGGATCCAGGGAGGAGTAGGGGTCCTGGAACACGATCTGCATCATCCTGCGGACGGGCTTGAGTTCCCTGGGGCTCATGGCCGCGAGGTCGTACTCCCTACCGTCCGCGCGGAAGAGGATCTCGCCCGAGCTGGGCTTGTACAGCCTCAGGATGGTCCTGCCGACAGTGGTCTTGCCGCAGCCCGACTCCCCCACGAGGCCCAGGGTCTCGCCGTTCATAATGTCGAAGCTGACGCCGTCGATGGCGTTCAGGTACTGCTTCTTCCTGTCAAACAAGCCCCTGCGGATGACGAATTTCTTTTTCAGGTTCCTTACCGATACGAGGGCATTGCCGGATTCCATTCATTCCTCCACAGTCTCTGGCGGGGCGCTCAGGTTGATCGTACGCAGGCGACGTGATGGCCGGGCGCCGTTTCCTTGAGTTCGGGCATGGCGGCCGCGCATTCGGGCAGGGCGACAGGACAGCGTTCGCGGAAAACGCAGCCTTCGACCGCGTCGAAGGGGCTCGGGACGGTGCCCCGTATGGGGATAAGCCGCTTCCGCGCGTCGGCTTTGGCGGAGGGGAGGGAATCCAGGAGTCCCCTCGTGTAGGGATGCCTCGGATCGTCGAAGAGCTTCCGGACGGGAGCTTTCTCCACGATCTTCCCGAGGTACATGACGATCACCTCGTCGGCTATGTTCGCGACGACGCCGAGATCGTGGGTGATGAAGAGGAGGGACATCTTGAACCTGGTCTTGAGGTCGGCCATGAGATCGAGGACCTGGGCCTGTATGGTGACATCGAGGGCTGTCGTGGGCTCGTCGGCTATGAGAAGGGAAGGATTGCAGGAAAGGGCCATGGCGATCATCACGCGCTGCCGCATCCCTCCCGACATCTCGTGGGGAAAGGAGTCGATCCGCTTTTCCGGCGCCTGGATGCCCACGGCCTTGAGCATCTCCACGGCGCGCGTGCGCGAATCGTTCTTGTTCAAGCCCTGGTGGAGGCTGACAGCTTCCACGATCTGGTCGCCGACGGTGAACACGGGGTTGAGCGAGGTCATCGGCTCCTGGAAGATCATGGCCATCTCGTTGCCGCGGAGGGAACGCATCAGGGGGCCGGTGGGGTTCTGCCGGGCTATGTCGACGATACCCTTCTTGCCATGGTAGAGGATCTCCCCCTCCACGATCTTGCCCGGGGGGTTGCGCACGAGGCCCATTATCGAGAGGGCGGTGACCGACTTGCCGCAGCCGGATTCGCCGACGATGCCGATGGTCTGTTCCTTGCCGACATCGAAGCTGATGCCGTTTACCGCCTTGCCGACACCGTCTTCGGTGTAGAAATAGGTTTTGAGGTTCCTGACTTGCAGCAGCGGTTCCATCTGTCTCTCCGGATCAAAGCGCGGATATTTATGCAAAGTCTTAGATATTCAGTATGGCATTCCCGATATGACGAAGCTATACTACCAATCAACTTGTTGCTTGTAAAGCAAATTATCGAAATGGAGGTTCTGGATGCAGACAATGAAAAAGCCATTATCGCTTCTCGTCGCGCTGGTATTGCTGGGTTGCGCCGCAAGCCTTTCGGCGCAGGTGAAGAACCCGGGCACCTTCGTCAAGGCGACCATAAACGCTCCCGACTCCCTGGACCCCCATTTCATGGTGGCCTCGGCGACAATGGAGCTTTCGCTCAATGTGTACGATTCGCTGCTGGGGCACGACAAGGCCGATTCCTCCAAGCTCGTTCCCGGTCTGGCCTCGACAGTGCCCACGCTCGAGAATGGTCTCGTCAAGGTCGCGCCCAACAAGGCCACGAGCATCACCTTCCCGATCAGGAAGAACGTGAAGTTCCACAGCGGGAACATCCTCGAACCCGAGGATGTGGCCTACACCTTCAAGCGCGGCATTCTCGTCGGCGGCCAGACGGCCGTCATCAAGATGCTGAGCCTCAACCTCCTGGACGCCAACTCCTTCGCCGACCTCGTCAAGGCCGTCGGCTTCGACGCCGCGTTCCAGAAGCTGGACAAGGCCATCGTCGCCACCAAGGATACCGTCACCTTCAATCTGCTGACGCCCTTCGTACCCTTCCTCGAGTTCATGGCCGACGAGGGTTCGAGCGCCAGCGTCTTCTCGAAGGCCTGGTGCGCCGCCCAGGGCGACTGGGACGGAAGGAAAGAGACCGCGAGCGCCTTCATCGGCCTCAAGCTGGAGGATGACAAGCTGTTCAAGATAATGAACGGCACGGGATCGTACCGTTTCGTCTCCTGGGAAAAGGGAGAGCGCGTCGTCTTCGAAGCCTTCCCCGACTCCTGGCAGGGCGCCCCCCAGATCCAGCGGGTGATCGTCCGCTTCATCAAGGACGCCCAGACCGGCATCCTCCTCCTCAAGGCCGGCGACGCAGACTTCGTGGCGGTGGGCGTGAGCGACATTCCCCAGCTCAAAGGAGTCCCCGGCATCGATCTCAAGACCAATATTCCCTCGGCCTGGCTCATGAAGATGAATTTCGTCATGGAGATAGCCCCGCAGAGCCCCTACATCGGCGACGGCAAGCTCGGTCCCTCGGGCGTTCCGCCGAACCTCTTCTCCGACATCAACGTGCGCAAGGGCTTCGCCTATGCCTTCGACTATAGCGCCTTCATCGACAGCGCCATGGGAGGCTTCGCGCAGAAGCCTTACGGACCTGTCCTCATCGGCTTCCCGACGGCCAACCCTTCCAATCCCCAGTACACCTACGATCTGGAAAAGGCCAAGGAATACCTGATGAAAGCCTGGGACGGCAAGCTTTGGGCCCAGGGATTCAAGATGACCTTCGTCTACTCCGCCGGTTCGAAGCAGAGGCAGGTGGCGCTGGAAATCCTCAGGGACAACCTCGAGAGCCTGAATCCCAAGTTCAAGATGGAGATGGCCTCCCTTCCTTTCGCCGGCTACATCGGCGCCATAGGACAGAAGACCGTTCCGCTCTCGCTGCTGGGCATCCTCCCCGACGTCTTCGACCCCTATTTCTCGCTCTTCGAGCACATGCATTCGGCCGGAGGCTATGCCGAGCGCGGCGGCTACGTCGAGTACGCCAAGAAGAACTTCGACAGCCTGGTCGAGACCGTGGGCAGCGAATACGATCCCCAGAAGAGAAAGGATGCCTCCTACAAGCTCCAGAAGCTCGATTACGAGTTCGTGCCCGCCATCCTCCACTACCAGGTCACCGAGAACGTGGCCTACAGGAGCTGGCTCAAGGGCTATGTTCCCAGGATGCAGCCGACCAATCTCGACTATTCGCAGTTCAGCAAGTGAGTGAAGCGCCGGGCCGGGGAAACCCGGCCCGGCCGGCTTCGGGGTGACACACGATGATTCCATACATACTGAAGAGGCTGGCTTTCCTGCCCGTGTTGCTCGTCCTCCTTTCGGCCCTGATATTCTCGATGGTCATGTTCCTCAGCCCCTACGAGAGACTGGCGGTCTTCCTGCCCGATCCCGAATCGGCCTCCGCGAACGTGTCCTTCGAGGAGCTCATCGACCGGTACGGCCTCGACGAGCCCTTCTACGTGCAGTACTGGAACTGGCTCAGGGAGCTCTTCAAGGGCAACATGGGCTGGTCCCCCTCGGCGAGGATGCCCGTGAGCGAGGCCATAGCCCACCATCTCCCGGCGACCATGGAGCTCATGCTCTGCGGTTTCGTGATCGTCTTCCTGGGAGGCATATCCCTCGGGACCTATACGGCCGTGCGCCACAACCGCCTGCCGGACCAGATCGCCCGCGTGGCGACGATATTCGCCCTCTCACTGCCGGAGTTCATCTTCGGCCTCCTCCTCCTCGTGATTTTCTACGCCATATTGGGATGGTTCCCGCCCGGAAGGCTCAGCCTCTGGGCCGAGGATATCGTCTATTCCGCGTCGTTCCGGCGCTTCACCGGCATGAACACCGTGGACAGCCTCCTCAACGGGAATCTTCCCGTGTTTCTGGACGCGGCCCGGCACCTCGTGCTGCCCGTGATCGCCTACTCCCTGGGTCTTCTGTCCACGATCCTGAGGCTCATGAGATCCTCCCTCCTCGAGACCCTGGGCAAGGAATATGTCCTGACGGCGAGGGCCAAGGGGCTCTCGGAAAAGATAGTCGTCAACAAGCATGCCAGGCGCAACGCCCTCCTGCCGATCATCACGGTGGCGGGCGGAACCGTCGCCAAGATGCTCGGCGGAGCCGTCATCATCGAGACGGTGTTCAACTACCCGGGGATGGGAACCTTCATCGTGAGCGCCGCCCAGGGGCTGGATTTCCCCGCCATACTCGGGTTTTCGCTGATGATAGGCATCGTGATCATCTCGGTGAATCTCCTCATCGACATACTCTACGTGATCCTGGACCCGACCATCAGTTTCGAGGGCAAGAATGGATAGCATCAAAAGAGTGCTGAAAAATCCCCTGGGCGCGGCCGGAGTGGCCATAATCCTTTTCTGGGCAGTCGTGGCCTTCTCGGCTCCACTGCTCGCGAAGCCCAAGAATCCCGACAATCCCTACACGATGAAGCGCGTGGGGTATTCCGCCCTTCCCACCCCTCCCTCGCCGAAGGCCGTCCTCGGGACGACGGGCGGGGGCTACGACATTTTCTACGGCATGGTCTGGGGGGCGAGGAACGCCTTCAAGGTCGGCCTCATCGTCGTATCCTGCACCTTCCTCATCGGGGTGGTCCTCGGGGGGACGGGCGCCTTCATCGGCGGGGCCTGCGACATGATCATCATGAGGATAACCGACCTCTTCATGAGCTTTCCCTTCCTCATCGCGGTGATCATCGTCAGCATCGTGCTCGGGAAGGGCCAGGACAAGGTCATACTCGCCCTCATCGTCTTCGGCTGGCGCCAGTACGCCAGGATCACCCGAAGCGAGGTCCTCTCGGTGAAGAACAAGGACTACGTGATGGCGGCGCGGAGCATCGGCGTCGACGAGTCCAAGATATTCCTCTTCCACGTCCTGCCGAATTCCATCTTCCCCGTCCTCGTGATCGCTTTCATCGACATCGGCGTCACGGCGCTGATAGCCTCCTCCATGAGCTTCATCGGCGTCGGGGCCGAGCCGGGATACGCCGACTGGGGGCAGATGATCACCTTCTCGAAGAACTGGCTCCTGGGGATCGAGGGCGATCCCCTCCATTACTGGTACACCTACACCTTCCCCTCCATCGCCATCGTGAGCTTCGTCCTGGGATGGACCCTCCTCGGCGACACGCTGCGGGATGTCCTGGACCCCAAGCTGAGAAGAAAAGGAACGAAAAAAATTGCGAATAATTGACGCCCATACCCATATCGGGCTCGCCGAGTTCGTCGTGCGGCCCATATCGCCCGAAAAGCTCCTCAAGCCGGCCTTCCAGGACAAGATGACGCAGACGAGGGATGAGCTCCTTCTCTCCCTGGACATGAACGGCGTCGAAAAGGCCGTCGTCTTTCCCTTCCCCCTCGCCGAGGCGGACGCGGAAAAAGCCAATTCCTATGTGCTCGACGCATGGAAAAGCGGCAAGGACAGGATCATACCCTTCGCCCTCGTCGACGACGAGCCGCTGAAGTGGGCTTCCCTCGGGTTCAGGGGCTTCAAGCAGCATTTCCTCCTGGAGCCCGAGCGCTTCGACGCGAAGAGGATCTACGCGGAGATCGCGTCCACAGGCATGCCCCTCATGGCCCATTTCCCGACCTACAAGATCGCGGAAAGCGCCGAGAGGATCCTGGCCTTCGCGCCCGGCATCCACCTGATCATAGCCCACATGGGAAGGTGCGGACCCTACACGGGCAAATGCGTGATGGAGAACATCGCGCGGCTCAAGGACTATCCGAACGTCTATTTCGAGACCTCGACCGTCCGCGACCTGCCGACCTTCAGGGCCGCCCTGGACCAGCTGGGTCCGTCCAGGCTCTGTTTCGGTTCGGACATACCCTTCGGATCGAAAATGGGACCGAATCCGCAGGGCGAGGAACTGGAACTGCTTCTCGAGGCTGTGACCGGCGAGAAAGACCGGGCCCTGGTCTTCGCCGGAACCATACTGAAACTCGTGGGGGAGGCCTAGCATGGCGGCGACGCGGTTGTCCGAAATCACCTGGCCCGAGGCGAAGAAGATCCTGGAAGGCGACGTGGTGGTGGTGCTTCCCATCGCGGGAGGAACCAAGGAACACGGGCACCATCTTCCCCTCGGGACCGACATGTACGTGATCGACGAGATAGCGCGCATCGTCGCGCGGGACTCCGTCCCGGAAGTGCTGATGCTTCCGACGCTGAATTTCGCGTATTTCCCGGCCTTCGTCGACTGGCCGGGAACGGTATCGATAGGATCGCGCAACTTCATAGAATTCGTGGGCGACATCGTCCGGAGCTACGCGCGACACGGGGCGAAAAAATTCCTCCTCCTCGACGGAGGCGTCTCGACCCAAGGCCCCCTCGCCATCGTCTCCTACGATCTCGCGAACGAACTGGGGATCAGGGTGGCCGTCACCAACATTTCGGCCCTGGGCGGCGACGTGAAGAAGCGCGTGTGCGTGGAAAAGGGCGGCGGCCACGGCGACGAAAGCGAAACTTCCTGCGTCCTGGCGATCAGGCCCGAACTCGTCCACCTCGAGCGGGCGGTGAACGAAACCTCCAGGGAAGTGCCCCACACGAAGAGCGCGTCGGGCGCCCTGCTGATCACGCTGAAAGGTCCGATGAGGACGGCGAGCGGGATCAACGGGGAACCGCTGGCCGCCGCCCCGGAGAAGGGTCGCGCCATCATGGACGCCATGGCCCGCGATGTCCTCGCCTTCATCGGCGGCTTCCTGGCACTGGAGTGACGCGATGATTTCATTCAGGTACGACGCGCCCGAATACAGTTCGGCCGAGGCGGCGGCCGCCTTGGCGGCAATCGCGGGAAAGCGGGAGATCGTCCAGGACAATTATTCCCTCGGCGGCGAGGTGGGGCGCTTCGAAGCGGAAATGGCCCGCGCCCTGGGCAAGGAGAGGGCCGTCTTCATGCCCACGGGCACGTTGGCGAACCATCTGGCGATCAGGGCCTTGGCCGCGAGGGGCAGCCGCGTGATCGTGCAGGAGAGAAGCCATATCTGCCAGGACTCGGGAGACGCCCTCTCGACCCTCTCGGGCTTCCAGTTGCTGCCGCTGGGACATCACCGCGCCGGATTCACGCTCGAGGAAGCCCGGGAAGCCCTGGCCGACGCCGCCCAGACCAGGGTGAGGACGGGGATAGGCGCCATGGCGATCGAGAGCCCCGTGAGGCGCTGCCACGGCGAGGTCTTCGATTTCAACGAGATGGCCAGGCTGACTTCCTGGGCGAAGGATGAGGGGATAGGCACCCACCTCGACGGGGCGAGGCTATTCATCGCCTCCGCGTACACCGGGATACCTGTCCGGAAATACGCCGAGCTCTTCGACACGGTCTATGTCTCCCTCTACAAGTATTTCGGATCGCCCTCGGGGGCGGTGCTCGCCGGACCGGCCTCTCTCCTGGACGGGATCTACCACGAAAGGCGGATGTTCGGCGGGGGCTTGAACCAGGCATGGATATTCGCGGCCCTCGCACTCGACGCCCTTTCGGGCTTCGAAGGGGAATTCGCCGAGGCCGTGCGGATATCCGAAAAACTGATCGGCCTTCTGGCCGCGTCGGGGCGTTTCGTTGTATCCAGGATTCCCCGCGGCAGCAACATCTTCGCTCTGGAACCGGGGCGGGGCGCGGCAGCGTCGAAGTTCCAGGCGGCCCTGCGCGAGCGAGACATTCTCCTCCCCGACCCGCAGTCGGGCCTCTTCTACCTCAAGGTGAACACGAGCCTGAACGGCCGGTCCGCCGAGGATATCCTGGCCGGCTTCCTGGCCGCGGCGGATTCGGCGGAAGAATAGCCCGGCCTTAAGCGCCTCGATGCCCGCTCGGACCGGCGCGTCAGTCCCCGTGGGGGGCCGTCGCGGGGAGGGGATCGCGCCTCATGACAAACCGGTCGAACCACTCCCGTGCCTGCCTGTTGCGTTCGGGCACGCATTCGGTGAGGCCGTGATCGGCGCCTTCCAGCATCATCAGCCTGAAGGGATGCCCCTTTTTCAGCAGCATTTCGCCCATGCGCAGGGCCGAAAGGGGATTCACCCGCCAGTCGGCCGTGCCCTGGAGTATCAGTATCGGCGTCGAGGGGCAGAGCTTTTCTGTCCAGTACACGGCGCTCCGCCTCCTCAAGGCCTCTTCCCTGCCGGTTTCGAAATCCGGGATCAGCTCCCTGTAGACGACCTCCATGTCCTTCCTGTCGTCGCTCCAGTTCGTGAGGTCGGAAACCCCGCAGCGGATGACGGCGGCGCTTACCCGCGTGGTCCTGGCCAGGGCGAGGTAGGTCATCATCCCTCCCCGCGAGCCCCCGTACATGCCTATCCTGGCCGGGTCGGCGCAGGGCTCGGCGTCGATCACGTCGAAGAGGCTCATGACATCGCCCATGTCGGCTCCCCCGAACTCGTCCTTCCCCTCGCTGCCGCAGCCTCCCCTGTACTGGCTCGCGACCACGAAATAGCCCCAACTGGCGATGCGGCAGATGAGATTGGTCATGACGAGGGGGTTGATAGCGCCGAACTCCCTGTTTCCGCCCCTGTTGAAGATGATGCAGGGAAAGGGACCTTGTCCGCGGGGCTTCACCTGGAAGCCTTTGATCCTGAGCCCGTCGCTCATGTAGGTGATGGAGCTGGCTTCCACCTTCCCCAGGTATTCGTAGGCCGGCGCGAATGCGCCGCCTGAGTCGTACACCGCCGGGGGGAATCCGTAAGCCGTCTTTTCGACAATTTCGCCGTTCGCCATTCGCCTCACCTCGTTTCTCATTAAGGAATAGAAAAGGATAATTCCGGCCGGGCGGGTTGTCCAGCCGATACCTGCACTCGATTTCCATATAACCGAGCCCGGCGCGAAGGAATCGCGCCGGGCATGAACGTCTCAGCTTTCCTTCCTTTTCAGCCCGAAGGCAAGCATCAGCGCGGCGGCAAGCGAGAGCGCCGATCCGAGCGCGAAAGGAACCGCCGGTCCGAAGGCGCTCCACAGGAGACCCGCGATCACGCTCGCGGGCAGGAGCGCGACACCCACGATCGTCGAATGAAGCCCGAGCATGGTGCCTTTGAGTTCCCTCGGCGCGATTTCGGCGATGAACGCGCGTTCGACTCCCGCTGTCATCGCGGTATAGGCTCCGTACAACGCGAATGATGCGATTATCATCGCCTTGTTCGCGGCCAGGGCAAATCCCAGGTACACGATCGCGGACGTCGCGTAGCCGGCCACCAGCACGCGTTTTCTCCCGATGCGGTCCGACCTTTTTCCGAGCGGTACGGCAAGGAGGGATGATACCGTGTTGTACAGAAAATAGAGAAGAATCACCGTGGCGGGATCGAATCCGACGCCTCCCGCCCTGAGGAGCAGGAAGGTATTCGAAGAATTCCCGAGCGTGAACACGAATACGACAGCCAGATAGAGTTTCAACCGGGAGTCGAGATTCTTCAGCCCGCGCAGGACGTTGAGCGGCGCCTTGGAATCGCGCGGCTTGCCTGTTTCCTTTATGAAAAGGAACATGAGGAGCGAGGCGATGGCGGGAATGCATGAAAGCAGGAAAATCCGTTTGTAGGCCAACTCCCCCTTCCACAACTTCATCATGAAAAAGGCCACGAGTATCCCGGCGGCGGAACCCGCCATATCGAGCGCCTTGTGAAGACCGAAAGAATGGCCCAGCTTATTCGAGTCGCCGCTTTCGCTCACGAGCACATCGCGGGGGGTTGTCCTGATGCCCTTGCCGAAACGATCTATCACGCGCGCGGCGAGGATCCCGACCCAGGAACCCGCGGCGATCAGCGCCACTTTGTAGACGAGTCCCGTGGCATAACCGAAAAAGGCGATAGGTTTCTTTTTTCGGTATTTGTCGGTGGCATAGCCGCTGAAGACTTTCATGAGGCTCGCCAGGCTCTCCGCGATTCCTTCGATGACGCCGACCAGCGCGGGCGTCGCGCCGAATACCGTCGTCAGATAGATGGGGATGAGGGGATATACCATTTCCGTGCTCAGGTCGGCAAAAAAACTTACGAGGCCTATAAGGACGATATTGCCCATAGTCGCTCCGCGGGAAATTTCCATGACGTATGGCTCGAGTGTTTCCATGGAGTGCGCCAAGCGGGCGATCCGATCGGATAATCGCGTGAGCGCTTGCGACTGCTCAGGATAGCATGCTCGAAGAACGGGCCGGAAGAGCCTCCCTGTTGATCGAAAGCTTTGCCGGGCGTCTTTTGCGGGTTGGGGCCTTCCAGGGTCCGAACTTGCATTCGCCCGGTTCCTGGCGTACCATTGGGACACTATGAGCAAGAAAACAAAGGTCCGGATCGCGCTTGTCCTATCGGCGGCCTTGCTGGCGCCCCTCTCGCTGCAGGCCGCGACTTCGGTGGATTCCCGACCCGGGGGCGTGGCCGTCGTCCTGGTCCAATCCGTCCTGTCCGAATCCCAAGCCTACAAAAGCGCGACGGATGGCTTGATTTCCCATTTCAGGGACGTATTCATGAAGACCCAGCTTTTCAGGGATACCTATGGGGATCTCGTCTGGGAAGAGTACGCGGAAGAAGTCATGGATTCCATCGATATCGTCCGCGACAGGAAAATGGAAAAAGCGCGGTACGACGACAAGAAGTATGCGTTCACCGGCTGGATCTTCGATCTCTATGCCGAAATCGCGATCGACAAGGCGACGGGCGAGGTGAAGGAAGTGGTCATCGAGTTCATATGAGCGGCATGAGGGAAATTGTCCATCTGCGGTCGACGTTGACCGACATCGAATACCCCTTCGAAAGGCTGGAGGAATTCGCCGACAACGGCGAGTCGCTCGAAGTCGTCCTGCCCGGAATACGGACGGCCAGGATCAGGCCCGGCAAAGGCGTGTGGGAGAGGTTCGCCGAATTCATGCCCTTCAGGGAGGACCACCCTGAGCTTTCCCTCGGCGAGGGCTCGACGCCCCTGGTCGACGCGGGGCCCCTTCTCAAGGCCTTTACAGGGGTCGAAAGCCTCCTCCTCAAGAACGAGACGATGAATCCCACATGGAGCTTCAAGGACAGGGGTTCGATCGCCTGCTCCATCATGGCCGCCGAGCGCGGCGAATCGGTGACGGCCACCATTTCCACGGGCAACATGGGCCAGTCCATGGCGGCCTACGGCGCGCGGGCCGGCTTGAAGGTCCTGGTCTTCCTGCCCGATTTCACCCCGAGGGAAAAGATCCTCGCCATGGCCGTGCACGGGGCCTGCATGATACGGGTGGGCGGGGCCGACTATGCCGACATGAAGGACCATGTCCTCGGACTTTCGTCCCGCTTCGGGCTCCGCATCGTCTCGGGCAACGGGCCGATACGGGTTGAAGGCTACAAGATGGAAGCCTTCGAGCTTTTCGAGGCTCTGGGAGGCGAGGTTCCCGATTTCATCGTCGTTCCCACCTCGGCCTGCGGCCATGTCAGGGGCATCTTCAAGGGATACCGCGAACTCCTCGAGGCTGGACTCGTGTCGAAGCTTCCGCGCATGGTCGTCGTCCAGGCCGCGGCCAACAGTCCCGTCGCGAGCGCGATCCGCAAGGGCGGCAGGGAGATTCTGCCCTTCAGGAATTTCACGACGATCGCGGAAGCCCTGACCTCGGGCCGGCCTCCCGGGGGCGAGGAAATCCTGGATAAAGCCCTCGAATTCGGCTGGCTCGCCGGCGAGGCGACGGAGGCCGAAATCCTCGAATCCCAGCTCCTCTATGCCAGGGCGGGGTTCTTCGTCGAGCCCGGAAGCGCGACGACCCTGGCGGCCCTGCGTTCCCTGCGGAGCTCGGGAGCGATAGGGGGAGGGGACCGCGTCGTTGTCATCCTCACCGGGGCGGGCATGAAGGATATCGAGGTCGCGCGCCGCCATGATATGAATATTCACGATTGCGGAATCATGGATCTGGAGTATAAGATCGGAGCACTCATTTGAAAGGGGAACATGAATGAAGAACATCGCGGTCATAGGCATAGGCGGCATAGGCGGATATTTCGGCGGCAAGCTCACGAGCCTTCTCCGGAACGATCCGGAGGTCAATATCCACTTCATCGCGCGGGGCCAGCACCTCAGGGAGATACAGGCGAAGGGCCTCCTCCTCGATACCGAGGAAGGACAGATGGTATGCAAGCCCACCAGGGCAACGGACCGCATAGCCGACCTGCCCGGGCTGGATTACTGCCTTCTCTGCGTCAAGGGCTACGATCTCGCGGGCGTCCTCTCCCAGCTGAAGGACAAGATCGACGATTCCACGGTGATCCTGCCCCTCCTCAACGGCGTGGACATCTTCGAGCGGATCCGCGACGTGCTGAAGGTCGGATACCTCCATCCCGCCTGCGTGTATATCGGGACCCATATCGAAAAACCCGGCCTCGTGCAGCAGCGGGGTCCCTTGAGCACGATTTTTCTCGGCCATGATCCCGGACGGGCGGAGGAGGACAGGTCCATTCTCCCGCTTTTCGACGCGGCGGGCATCACGTACGGCTGGAAGGACGATCCCTTCCTGGAGATATGGAACAAGTACATCTTCATCGCGGCCTTCGGCCTCGTCACGGCCGATTCCGGCATGACGATAGGCGAGGTCTTCCTCTCCGGGGAGCGCCTGGATGAGGTAAGGGCCGTGATGGGCGAAATCGTGGCGCTGGGACGGGCCAAGGGAATCGGCCTTTCGCGGACCGCGATCGAGGACACCTTGCTGAAGGCATCGAAATTCCCCGCCGGCACCAGGACCTCCATCCAGAGGGATATCGAGCTGAAGGACAGGCCTGACGAGAGGGACCTCTTCGGAGGCTCGATCATCAGGCTGGGCAGGGAGCTGGGAATCCCCACTCCGGCCGCGGAAAGACTCTTCGCGTCGATATCGCGCAAAAAGCCGCTCAAGGGATGAGGATAGGAGAAGGAGATCCCATGTATCTGGACAGGGCGAAAAGGGCGATGGCTTTCGCCTCGGAAATAATTGACGCCCATGGTCCGCGCCTGGCCGGCTCCGATGCCTGCGGCCGCGCGGCCGGGGCGATCCGCGACAGGGCGGACCCGGTCTGCGACACAACAACGATCGAGGAATTCGCCGTCCATCCCGATGCCTTTCTCGGCTTCATCAAGGTTCTCGTGGTGGCTTACGGGGCGGCGTCGATAGCCATGGCCTTCGCGCCCGTCATTTCCGTCCTCCTCGGCACCGCGAGCATGGCCGTGCTGATCTTCGGGTTCCTCCTGTACCGCAAGGTCCTGGATCCCTTTTTCCCCCTCCGCGAAGGCCGCAATGTCGTGGGCGTCCTGGAGCCCTCGGACGAGGTGCGCAGGCAGGTGATCCTGAGCGGCCACCACGACTCGGCGAAGATCTTCAACTTCTATATCGACAGGCCCGAACTGTACTCGCGCAGGATCTACGGGGGCATAGGAAGCGTCGTCGCCCTCTGGCTGGGCTCGACAGTTGTCGCCCTCGTGTCGGGATTCGCCATCGGGACTCCCCTCGCGGGATTCGACCTCCTGCGCGCCCTGTCCTCGGCCGTCTTCCTCCTTCTGTACCCCCTCGTCGTGCCCCTCTGGTTCTTCGCTTCCGACAAGGGCACTCCCGGCGCGGGCGACAACCTCGTGGCGAGCGCGATCGCCCTGGAGATAGTCTCCGAGTTCGCGCAAAGGCGCGAAGCGGGCAAGGGCCTGGCCCATACCCGCCTGGTATTCGCGAGCTTCGACGCCGAGGAGGCGGGGCTGCGCGGGGCTCGCGCCTTTGCGCGACGGCGCGGGGGGGAGTTCGCCGCCCTGCCCAGCTACGGCTACAACATGGACTGCGTCTATGCCCTCGCCGATCTCGCCATGCTGGAGACGGACCTGAACGGCTCCGTGAAGCTCGACGCGGCGGCGACGGATCGCCTGGCCGCCCTGGCCGTCGAGGAAGGGCTTCCGTCCAGGAAAATGCCCATCGCCTTCTTGACGGGAGGCACAGACGCGGCCGAGCTCGCCTCGGTGGGAGTCCGAGCGACGAGTCTCATCGCGATGAAATGGGGCAACGATGCCCGCTCCTCGGCCTACCACACGCCGCGCGATACGATGGACGCCGTGGATCCGGCCGCGGTCGAAGCCCTGATCCGCCTGGGCGCGCGCTTCGTGGAATCGCTGGAAGCCGACACGGTGACCCCGGAACCGCGATGACGGCGCCCACGATGCAGCCGGAGCCGGCGGGCGGCCTCGAGCTCAGCCTGGAAAAGGTCAGGGCGCTCTGGTCCAGGACATACAACACCCAAGGCAAGCCCGACTGGTCCCACATCTATCCCTACTATCACCCCGACATCGTCTTCCAGGATTCCATCCAGCGGATCGAGGGGATAGAGGAATTCAAGGCCCTATGCGAGAGGCTGACCGAGCGCTGCCAGGAACTCAGGATGGACATCCACGCCGCATCGATGGATAAGAATGTCATTTTCCTGCAGTGGACCATGACGATGATGTTCAAGAAGTTCCCCAGCACGCCGGTCTACGGCTCCACCGTCCTCACCCTCCATGAGGACGGGAGGATAATCGGACAGCGGGACTACTACGACCTCTGGGGCGATATTTTCAACGGCATACCCTGGTTCCGGGAGCCATACCGGAAATTCATGCGCAAGCGATTCGGCTGAGCCGGCCTTGGCCGGCTGGCTTTGGCCGGCTGGGACGAATCGCTTTGGCCGCGCATATTTTGACTAGACCGGCTGAGCCGGTCCGGAGAGACAATGAGAGCGAAGCTGCCCGAACAACTGCAGTTCATAGCCAGCAGGATGGCCCTGCAGAAGACATGCTCCGAACCGATGAAGGGAAAAATCTGCGTCGTCACGGGATCCACCTCGGGCGTGGGGCTGGAGGCTGTCAGGCGGATAGCCCGGGCCGGAGCCGATATCGTCATGGTCTGCCGGAACCGGGCGAAGGCCCAGCCGATAGGCGACGAAATCGCGGCCCTCCACGGTGTGCGCGTCGACATCGTCGAAGCCGACTTCAGCGATCTGGCCCAGGTGAGGAGGGCCGCGGCGGAAATACTCGCCCTCTGTCCGCGCATCGATGTCCTCATCAACTCCGCGGGCCTGCATTCGACGACGCGCAGGCTCACCCGGGAAGGCTTCGAGCTGGTGTTCTGCGTGAACCACCTCGCATCCTTCCTCCTCACCCACCTGCTTCTGGAAAGGCTGAAGGAAAGCGCGCCTTCCCGCATAATCCAGGTGAATTCCGAGGGACACCGCTTCGGAGGCCTGGATCTGGACGACCTGAACTGGAGCAGGCGGCGCTACAGAGGCTTGAAGGGCTACGGGGCGTCCAAGATCGCGCAACTTCTCACCGTATGGGATTTCGCCGACAGGTTGATAGGCTCTGGCGTCGTCATCAACGCGATGCATCCCGGCGATGTGCGCACCAACATCGGGAACAACAACGGGTGGCTCTACAGGCTTTTCAAGAACACGATAATCAGCCTCCTGCTGAAGGATCCCGTCATATCGGGGGAGGCATTGTACTGGCTCGCGGCTTCCGCGGAGGCGGGGAATTCCATCGGGAAGTTCTACCATCTGACCGTGGAGGAGAAGCCCGACGCCATGGCCCTCGATAGGGAGCTCGGAAAACTCGTGTGGGCCAGGAGCCTGGCCCTGACCGGCCTCGACGAGCTGGACGGCTTTTTCGCTCCGGCGGAACGGGACCTGTAAAGATCGGGGCTTTCAGTCCGGGCGTCGGGCCTGCTTCGCGAGATCCCGGGCGATCCTGTCGGCGGCCAGTTTCCCCGTCAGGATGGAGATGGGCAGCCCCGAGGGGCTGTATGACCACTGCCCCGCCTGGTAGACGCCGGGAACGGGGGTCAGCACGGAGCGGGCCACCAAGGGCAGCTTGCTCACTGCCGGCATATTCTCGTTCGTGAAGGCCCAGCCTGTGATGGCGCCGTCGGTGTTCCCGGTGAGGGCCTCGATGGTCAGCGGCGTGGAAGTGAAGCTGTCCAGGACGGCAGCCTTGAGCCCGGGGAATATCGCCCCGTCCAGGATGTCCACGATCCTGCCGGCGCAGAAATCCCTGAATTCCCCGTACCAGCCCAGATCCCTGATATGCCTGACCAGGGAATAGTCCATGAGGACGCTGACGATGAGCCCTGTCTTGCCTTCGGGCGCCAGGCTGGGATCCCTGAGCGCGGGGCAGGAAATCTCGTAGGTGTTGAGGTCGATGTATCGGCCGACCCAGTCGAAGAGCGCGGCCTTGTCGCGGGTGAGGGCCGGCCTGCCCGCCGGTTGACCGGAGCGCTGGCTTGAGCGCTGGCCTGAGGGCTGACCGCCCGCCGGCTCCCTGATTTCGAGCTCCGCGAAGGGGACGGCGGAGAGGCCCTTGGTGAGCGGCGTATAGAAGAAATGCGCGCTCGCGATCTTCGAGAAATATCCGGGCTCGAGATCCAGGGAGAGGTTGAGCGTGAACACCGAATCGCCCCCGCTCTTGTCCGCGACCTCGGCGGACCTTTCCTCGATGCCCTTGACGATCCTTGCGGAGGCGCCGCCGGCCTTCAGCGAACCCAGGTCGAGACGGCGGTAGAGAGCCCTGCAGTCGGCCGCCCAGAGCAGACGCCCGTAGGGATGCTCGACGCCTCGGGAGTCGGTGACCTTCCCCGCCCCGGGCTCCACGAGGACTGCCTCGCCATGAGCCAGGATATAGGCTTCGAGCCTGGCGGGCAGGCTGCCCGTCCCTCCCCTGGGATATTTGTAGTCCAGGTAGAGGCTGAAATAGCTCAGGGCGAAGAAGGTCGGGGTCTGCCTGAAGAAGTGCTGGGCGAACATGTCCACGAGGGAAGGATTGCCCGTGAAGCCCGCAAGGTAATCGTAGACGGGCATGCCGAGCTTCCCGATCTTGGGCATGGTGCGGATATACTTGAACATCCATGGCAGGATTGTCCTGAAGACATACTCGGGATCGTTTTTCAGGTCGAGAAAGAGGGGATTGTCGATGCCATACAGGACATCCATGTACTCCATCACCGTGGCGACTTCGCCGATGATGGCTTTCACCTCGGCCTGGTTGTCGGGGAAGTTGCGGCAGATAAGGTCGCAGTAATCCTTCAGGCTCTCCTTCGATGCGAGCCTGACCACGTCGCTGCCGAAGCCTACCGACACCGTGCTCGGGAGAAAGTCGAGTTCGATTCCCAGCTGCTTCAGCATCGGCGCCACGATGCCGGAATTCTCGATCGCCCTGATCCCTCCGTCGAAGGTGAATCCGCCGCGGCTGAAGGACTTGACGAGACCGCCGAGGGTTTTTTCCTTTTCCAGGAGGGTCGGCCCGAGTCCCGCCTCGCACCGGTACGCGGCCGCGGTGAGTCCCGCCATTCCGCCGCCGACGATCAACACGTCACGCCGCATGTTGTCCTCCAGATTATGTGCGCCGTCGCGCTCGTGCCCCGATGAGCCTGTGTTCGCATGATACAATATGGGAGGGCAAAGTCAATCTTCTTGAACCGGGCCGGGTTTCGGCGTACTGTGAGGCCAGGCAATGGGGGTGTGAATGAAGAAGACGATCATGGTCATCGGCCTCGCCGCGGTCCTCGCGCTTCTCCCGGGCTGCGCCTCGTCGACCGGGGAGAAACCCGCCGACGCGTCCTCGGGCGCGAGCGTCTCGGGAAAGGGAATGGCGGCCATCACCGACGAAATCAGGCCAGTGTCCGACGGGGCGAAGACCCTCGTGGTCTACTTCTCGCAGGGAAGCGCGACGAGGCGCGTCGCCGAGGATCTGGCCCTGCTTTTCGGGGCCGACATCGAGGCGATAGCCGAAGCGAAGCCCAGGTCGTCGGGATTCTTCGACTTCATGCGGTCGGGATATCAGGCCACTCTCAAAATCGCGAGCCCCATTCTCGCCCCCTCATCCGACCTTTCGGCATATGACAGACTCGTGGTGCTCACGCCCGTGTGGTCGTGGAACCTTTCCCCGCCCGTGCGCTCCTGGCTCAGGCTCATGAAGGGCAGGCTGCCACCTGCCGCCTTCGTGACCGTTTCGGGCGACACGAAGCCGGACAAGATCGTCGCCGCGATGGCGAAGGAGTCGGGGACCGAGCCCCTGGTCTTCGCGGGCTTCGGCGACAAGGACTTCGCCCCCGAAAACCGCGCCGTCTACGTGGGGAAGATATCCGGAATAGTCGAGAAATTGCGGTAAAGGGAAAGCGCCTCCGGAGGGATATGCGACGCCGCCCCATGTCCGCATCGTTCGCGGTACCAGGGGGCGGCGGGGCT
>CAZRYP010000011.1:6733-20543 GCA_964604295.1 uncultured Treponemataceae bacterium | reverse complement strand
GACGGGTCCCGTTCAGTTCGGCGGCCTCTACGCTTGGCGCAAGGACATGAAGCTTTCTGCCCTACTCGCGAAAGCCAAGCCCTCGCTTGTGATCAACCAAGTGTATGCCGAGATCGTTCGCCCCTTGGGCGGCGACAAATTCGAATACCTCACCTTCTCCCCGAAGGAAGTGGCTGGCGGGATCTTTGATCTTTCGCTGAAGGCCAGGGATACCATCCGCCTCTATACGACAGTTCCCGCGACGACCGCCAAACTGGGTGTTGAAGCGCCCGCGGCGCCTGATGCCGTTGCGGTGGCACCCACAACTCCCGCCCTCGCTGCGACAGGTGAAATCGCCGCGCCCGCGAGTGCCACAGCGGCGCCTACTATTGCTACTGTGGCTCCCGCCGAACCTTTCGCTGACACTCCCACCGATCTTGGCAGATTCCTCGAAGTTGTGACGGTCTCGGGCGCGGTCCGCTACACCGGTCCCTGGGCCCGGACGCCCACCCTGAAGCTCTCCTCGGTGATCAGCGCCGACCAGATGATGGAGGACACGAACCTCGATTACGCGGAACTGACCAGGCTCAAGGATGATGGCAGTTCCGAATACCTGACCTTCGCGCCCAAGGATGTGCTGGAGAAGAAGTTCGATCTTGCGCTGCGTGCGAAGGATTCGATCCGTCTCGCAAGGAAGACCGCGTTCGGCGGCGCGCTTGCCGCCGCAAATATCGAGAAGTTCGCCGATGTGGTGCAGCTCACGGGCCAGGTGGCGAGGCCTGAAGTATTCGCGCTTCGCACAGGGCTCACGCTGTCCTCGCTGTTGACGAAGGACCAGGTGCTGCTGGACACGAACCTCAACTACGCTGAGATCACGAGGCTCAAGACCGATGGAAAGAACGAGTACGTGACCTTCAGGCCATCAGAGGTTCTGGACGGTTCCTGGGATTTTGATCTGGGCGCCCGCGATCAGATCCGCCTCGTCAAGGTGGGTTACGCCCCCGTAAAGCCCGACTTCGACCGCTTCTCCGCAGTCGTGCAGGTGACTGGCCCTGTCCAGTTCGGCGGTCTCTACGCCTGGCGTGAGGGCATGAAGCTCTCTTCGCTTCTCGCGAAGGCAAAGCCGTCGCTGATGATCAACCAGGTGTATGCCGAGATTGTGCGTCCCCTGGGCGGCGATACATTCGAATACCTCACCTTCTCCCCGAAGGAAGTGGCCGGTGGGATCTTTGATCTTTCGCTGAAGGCCAAGGATACTGTGCGCCTCTACACGACAGTACCCGAGACGACCGCCAAACTGGGTGTTGAAACGCCAGCGGCGCCCGTTGCTGCTACGGTGGCGCCTTCGGCTTTAGCCCCCGCTGTGACAGGTGAAATCACCGCGCCCGCGAGTACCGCTTCGGCGCCTGCTATTGCTACTGTGGCTTCCGCCGAATCTTCCGCTGATAGTCCCAAAGATCTTGGCAGATTCCTCGAAGTGGTGACCGTCACTGGTGCGGTTCGCTACACCGGTCCCTGGGCCCGGACGCCCACCCTGAAGCTCTCCTCGGTGATCAGCGCCGACCAGATGATGGAGGACACGAACCTCGATTACGCGGAACTGACCAGGCTCAAGGATGATGGCAGTTCCGAATACCTGACCTTCGCGCCCAAGGATGTGCTGGAGAAGAAGTTCGATCTTGCGCTGCGTGCGAAGGATTCGATCCGTCTCGCAAGGAAGACCGCGTTCGGCGGCGCGCTTGCCGCCGCAAATATCGAGAAGTTCGCCGATGTGGTGCAGCTCACGGGCCAGGTGGCGAGGCCTGAAGTATTCGCGCTTCGCACAGGACTCAGACTGTCCTCGCTGTTGACGAAGGATCAGGTGCTGCTGGACACGAATCTCAACTACGCGGAGATTACGAGGCTCAAGGCCGATGGAAAGAACGAGTATGTGACCTTCAGGCCTTCCGAGGTGCTGGACGGTACCTGGGATTTCGATCTGGGCGCGCGCGATGTGGTGAAGCTCCTCAAGGTGGGCTACGCGCCCGCAAAGCCCGACTTCGATCGCTTCTCCGCCGCTGTGCAGGTGACGGGTCCTGTCCAGTTCGGCGGTCTCTATGCCTGGAGTGAGGGCATGAAGCTTTCTTCCTTGCTGTCGCTTGCGAGACCAGCCCTTGAAATGAACCAGTACTACGGTGAGATCGTGCGCCCCCTGGGCGGCACGAAGTTCGAATACCAGACCTTCGCGCCTCGGGAAATAGCTTCGGGGATCTTCGATGTGGTCTTGAGGCCACGAGACTCGGTGAAGCTGTATACGACAGCCCCGATGCCCGCGTCCGTCCCCAAGCAGGGTACGGCCGAGGCTGAAGCGCTGGCGCCTCCGGCCCCGCCGCCAGCTGCCGATGGCAGCGGTCCGGCTGCCATGACGAACCTGGCTGAAGCGGCTCCCGCCCCGGCAGCCGTCCAGACCGGCGAAGCGGCCATCCCGGCCGGTCCCGTCATGCCTCCCGCGGGTTCCCCATCCGCGCCCGCCAGCCTCGGCATTGCCGAATCCTTCGACCTGAGCCGCTTCCTGGAAGTGGTGACGATGAGCGGCGCGGTGCGCTATTCGGGACCCTATGCCCGTACGCCCACGCTGAAGCTGTCCTCGGTGGTCGCGCCGGATCAGATTCTTGAGGAAACCAATCTGGAGTATGGCGAGCTCGTCAGGCTGAAAGAGGACGGGAGTTCGGAATACCGGACTTTCATTCCCCGCGAGGTGCTGGAGGGCAAATTCGACCTGGCTCTGCGCGCCAGGGATTCCATCCGCCTCGTCAGGAAGACGCCCTTTGGCGCTGCCATAGAGCCGTCCAATTTCGAGAAATTCGCCGATGTCGTTCAGCTCATCGGCCAAGTGGCGAGGCCTGAAGTATTCGCGTTCAGGCCAGGCTTGAAGCTCTCGCAGGTGCTGACAAAGGATCAGGTCCTCCTCGGCACGAACCTGAACTATGGCGAGCTTGTACGGTTCAGGACGAACGGGCGCAACGAGTATTTCACATTCAGGCCTTCCGAGGTGCTTACCGGTGAATGGGATTTCGACCTCAGCCAGCGAGATCTGGTACGCATCCATAAGGTCAATTACTCGCCCGAGAAACCCGATTTCGATCGCTTCGCCGATTCTGTCCTCGTGTCTGGCTCAGTACGATTTATCGGGCTCCAGGCATGGCGGCCGGGGATGAAGCTGTCCGGTCTGCAGAAATCCGTCCAGGTTCTCATCGAGACCAACCAGGTATACGCTGATATCCTGAGGCTCTTGCCCGACGGCAAGACGCAGGTTGTCACCTTCGCTCCCCGGGAAGTCGACGCCGGAATCTTCGACACTGAAATACTGGCCCGGGACAGGCTGCGCTACTTCTCGACGGTGGAGAGCATTCCCAAGATCCGGGTGGTCGACCTTCGGACCGAATCCGGCGTGGCCACACCTGTGGCCGTTCCCGGCGCTGTTGCCCTGTCAGGCGCTCCGGGCGGTCCGGCAACCGTGGCGACCGGGACCGTTGCCCCTGCAGGTATTGCAACTACTGCTGCGACAACCGGCGCCCGTGCAGAAGCCGCTCCCGGAATTACCACAGATACTGGATTCTATCTGGAAGTGGTCAACGCCAGGGGAGTCGTCCGTTATGCCGGACCCTATGCCCGCACGCCGACGCTCAAGCTCTCATCCGTAGTGACCGCCGATCAGATACTCCAGGACACGAACCTCGACTATGCCGAACTGACTCGCCGCAAGGTCGACGGAGGCTGGGAATATAGGACCTTCTCTCCGCGCGAAGTTTTATCGGGAAGTTTCGACCTGCCTATGAGGGCCCAGGATACCATCACCTACGTCAAGGTTGGGTATCTGCCCGAAAAGCCCGATTTCGACCATTTCGGCAATGCCTACGCCCTCACGGGACGCGCCAGGCTCTCGGGGCTCTATTCCCTCGACAAGCCCAGGCTTCTTTCAGACATCATTTCGGCCGATCAGCTCCTGAGCGACACCGACATTTATTACGCAGAAATCGAGCGCTGGGTGTCGGGCGGAAGAATTGAATACCTCACCTTCAGCCCGTTGGCCGTGCTTCTCGGTTCCATGGATCTTCGCGTCTTCCCGCGCGATGTGATACGGCTCGTCCCCGCGGGGAACAGGGGCGAGACCCACGACTTCTCCCGCTATCCGGACGCCGTGCTCCTCCAGGGAACAGTCCGCTACCCCGGTCGCTATGCTTGGTACGAAGGACTCTCCCTCTCCGATTTGCTGACTGACACCGACATCCTCATCGATACGGATTCCGGATATGCCGAGATCAAGCGGAGAAGTTCGACCGCTGAATCCATCATCAGCTTCTCCCCTTCGGATATCATCGCGGGGGACAAGAACCTCGAATTGCGGCCGCGCGATATGGTTGTGCTCTATCCCAAGTACTTCAACCGCCCCGTCACGATCTCAGGCGAGGTGCTCGAGCCCAAGGTGATTCCATACTACGACGGCATCGAGCTTTCCGTCGTGCTTCGTTCGGTGAGTTTATCGGCAGGGCTTTCCTCTCTGAAAGCTGTCGTGACGAAGGCGGTGGGCGGAAGCTTCGACATCTACCTCGAGGAGTATCTGCGCAGGCAGGCGAATACCAAGGTTGTGCTCCTGCCGGGCGACGCGGTGTCGATTAAACGACTTCTCCCGGATGAGCATCTGCCCATCGTGATGGTCCGAGGCGCGGTCAGGAATCCCCAGCCCGTGGAATTCAGGGATGGGATGAGGCTCGCCGAAGCCTTGGAGGTCGCGGGCGGCTTCGACTCCCGCGCCTATCCCAAGGGGCTTGTCCTCATCAGGAAAAACGCGGCTGAGATGCAGCAGAAGCAGATAGACCGCCTCATCGCCCAGTTCGAGGCGGGTTCGGCGGCCGGCGCGACCCTTCCCACATCTTCCGATTCCTCCCTGAGTTCGGCCGCCGCCATAATGGCCAATCTCCAGATCGATATGGCGATGCAGAAAGCCAAGCTCGGCAGCCTCAAGCAGCTCTACAAGGAGGGCTTCGGACGCATCTCCCTCGATATACCCGAAACGCTTGAAGCTCTCGCCGCGTCCTCGGCCAACGTCGTGCTCGAGCGCGACGACCTCATCTTTGTGCCCACGACGCCCACCTATGTGCTCGTGTCGGGTGAAGTCTCGGATCAGACGGTCATAGCGTTCAGGGATGGAATGACGGTGAAGCAGGCTATCTCCGAATCAGGCTGGATCTCCCGGGATGCCGACCTCGCGAGGATCTATATCGTGAGGGCTTCGGGCAAGCTCGACAGCATCGAAGGCAAAGGCTTCCTTTTCTTCAAGCCAAATATTCTGAATTATACGTTAAATCCGGGCGACACAGTCGTCGTCCCTGCCAAAACGCTCAAGATCAGCGTGGGCTGGTCCTATGTCAAGGACAGCTTCTCGATCATCGGCACCCTGCTCACCTCCGCGCTGACCACTAAAACCCTGCTTGGCCTATAAGAGAGGAAGACGACGTGACAGAAATGGAAGGTAAAACCGCATCCCCTGAGCTCGATTCCGAGGACGAAATCAGTCTCGTGGATCTGGCAGCCACGCTCTGGCGGCGCAAATGGCTCATCGTTGCCGTTACCGCGGTAGCGGCTGTGGCGTCCGTGGTCTACGCGCTTGCACAGTCCAATATCTACACCGCTTCAGCCACAATGCTACCGATCTCCGGATCCTCATCTTCCTCCCTTCTTTCCCAGTATGCCGGACTTGCCTCCCTGGCGGGCGTGAGCCTTCCCGGAGGGAGTTCGACCAACCCCGCTATCAAGATAGAAGCCATCCTGAAGAGCAGGAGCTTCGCGGAAAATCTCATCGGGAAAATGGACCTCGTGCCGGTGCTGGTCGAGCACCCCGAAAAGATCAGGACAGGCACGCCTCTGGGAGCTGCTGTAAAAACTTTGCAGGGGATATTGTCAGTATCCACGGACACCAAGACCAATGTGATGAAAATCTCGGCCAAGACCAAGGATCCCACGCTTTCCAGCAGGATCACCAACAGCGCGTTGGATATGATTCAGGCCGATCTCAAGGCTCGTGTCCTCTCCTCGAGCGGCAAGAACATCATCCTCCTGGAAGAGCAGACTGCCGAACAGGAAAAAAAGGTCAAGGCGGCGCAGGCCAGGCTCACCGCCTACCAGAAAAAGAACAAGCTCGTCTCCCCCCAGGCACAGAGCGCGGGAAGCCTTCAGCTCTACCAGGCCCTCATCCAGCAGAAAATGGCTCTGGAGATAGAGATCGCGCGTCTCGAGAGCGCCCTCTCGGCCGACAACCCCAAGATCGTGGGCGCACGCACGCAGCTAGCCGCGATCAAAGCCCAGATGACGGATATTGAGAAGACCGGCGGGGGAGTAGGCCCTTCCATGAACGAGACCCCTGCCGCGTTGATGGATTTCGCGAATATCACGGCCGAGCTCGAGCTTGCGACGAAAATCTATGGTGGTCTTCTTTCCAGCCTCGAGAGCATGAAGCTCCAGGATGCCACCGAGAAAGTCTTCGTCGAAGTGATAGACAGGGCCATACCCCCGGAGAAAAAAAGCGAGCCCTCGCGTTCCATGATATGCGTCGTGGGCACCATGGCGGGGGGCTTTCTTTCCGTGCTCCTGGCCTTTGTGCTCGATGCCTTCGGTAAGCTCGTGGCCGACCCTGAGGTGCGCGCCAAATTCGCCGGAGGAAAAAAAACCAAAGCCTCGAGGAGCTGAGGCAGGTTTTCTGGTAAGGTTATTTGAAAAGTACGTGTAGAAAAAAGGGGGATGTGGATAGCATCTTTTGAGAACAAAAGTGCGAAGCAAAAAATTATACATGAAATGATGCTGGTTCCAAAACAAGTATGGGAAAAAGAGTGAATGTGATCGCGATGGCAATGCTGTGTGCGGCCGCTTTTCAGTGCTTCTCTCTGGAACCTGTCTCCAAGGAGATCAACGTCGATGGCCTGAGTCATCAGATAAGCCTGGGCAGGCTCGATGAAGATCCCCCTCATTTCGTCATCCAGGAGAGTGTCTCGAATCCCGCCCGGGACATTTCCCGATTTTCCATGACAGCGACTTTCACCGAGGAGTGCGCGCTCAGGACTCTCGTCGTCGTCATTGTGGGTGCCAAGTCGTTTATGGCGTCGGGCGAGCTCGAATGGCTCTTCCCCCAAGGCTCGCGATTCAACCTCTACGGCAAGACCACGTCCAAACCCGACAAGGAAGGACAGATATCCCAGACTCTCAGCTTCATTTCGGGGCTCACCGATTTCTGCTCCCATGCCTCGGCGGTGACCGATGGCACCGCGGTTCTGAAAATCTATGACAAAAAGGGTACCACGAGGGAATTCGCCCTACCGTCGGAATTCTTCTCCCTGATCGCCGACCTGAAGGCCGCCGTCGCCTATCGATAAAGCATCTTATCTTTCTGGCTCTACAGGATACCATGAAACCCTCAGACACTGAGCTGCAGCTCCTCGAAACCATCTACTCAAGGCAATCCGACCCCAAGACCCTTTCCCAGAGGGATCTGGCCGGAGCGGCAGGCTTGTCTCTGGGGATGACGAATGCCCTCCTGAGGCGATTCGTGGAACGCGGCTGGGTCAAGCTGATGCATCTATCGGGGCGCAGCCTTCGCTATATACTTACTGCCGATGGCATGGAGGAAGTCCTGCACCGATCTCTCTCCTACTTCACGAGGGCTGTGCGAAGCGCGTCCCTTTACCGGGACAAGATCGATATCTATGTGCGAGGTTTGTCCAAATCCGGCATTACTTCGGTGGTCCTCGAAGGCCCGGCCGAACTGGACTTTCTTTTCGACTACTCCTGCGAGCGTCATGGCCTTGAATTCATCAAGAACCCCCAAGGGAAAAGGCGCGAAACCCTTTCCGCCTCTGCCGGAACGATGTTCGTGACAGCTCGCTCCTTTATCGCGCTGGACGAAGACTGTGAAGACATTCGCCCCGGTGAAACCGACTCCGGAAGCGTGGCTCCGTTGCAACATGCTTCACAGGTCAGGCTCGCCGATATTCTCTTCGATTGCGCCGACTATCTGGCCGCGGGAGGCGGGGTTCTCGGGAAATAGGAATTTTCCATCGCGTTGAGTCGTAAAGGGACACCGGCGACACAGTTGCCGGTGTCTTTTTTATTTGGAACCCGCATTTTTCTGTAAGCTTGCACTTTTTTCCATAAAAGCTTACCATTGTACTAGCAAAAAAGTAGTGAACAGGAAAAAAGTGATGAAGCCAGAATTTGAGCTCCTTGTCCGCAGTTGCGGAATCGCCAGAAATCTCCCCGTTTTCGGTTCTCCGACCCAGACTACCCTCCCGGACGGATTCGACCACGATCTCTTCGTGAAAATGGCGATCCAGCATAAAACCGAAGCCACCGCCCTTGCGGGGCTCAGGAAGATGGGCATAGCCCTGAAGCCTGCTGCGGCCTCCACGTTGAAGGCACATGCGATGCGCAACAGACTGGTTCGGGAATTCATAGTCGAGGATGCGCACGCGGTCATCCAGGTTCTGAAAAATCATGGCATTCCGGCCCTCGTTCTGAAGGGCTTGGCATCTTCCAGCGAATTGTATGGCGACCCCTACATCCGCGAATACAACGACCTCGATATCCTGGTGAATCTGCCAGACGTGGGGCCGGTGATCTCACTCCTGGCCGCTCATGGCTGGATGACGTCGGATTACCGCAAGGCCGATCCTGCGCATGGAGGATCCTCGCTGGTCCAGCGGGGGCATCACGTAACCTTCTGGAAGGAAGGCAGACCCTTCCGAATGGAGATTCACGACCGCAGTGGCTGGGAGCATGAACTCTTCAGGAGGGATGACATCGATGCCGTCTTCGGCCGGGCCATTGTCGTGGATACTTCGTTCGGTGGGATTCCAGCCCCGGGCCTGCCCGACCACGCTCCACTCATCCTCGCCCATGGGATCCAGCATGCCTGGTGCCTCCTCCACTGGCTTCTGGACGCGGCCGCCCTCCTGGCCCTCAAGGACCAATCGCTTCACCGCTCCCTTGCCGCCCGTTCCCGCTCATTGGACATGCAGTGCCAGCTCAAGCTGACCTGCGATCTCGTGCGACGCCTCTATCCCATCGATCTTCCCCCGGCCATCGAAGCCTCGACATTATGTCTGCGCGGACTCGACAAGGCCGTGGATTTCGCCTTCGCCCAGCTCAAGACGGGCGGCAGGGAAATTTCTTCGATCCGGAACACGCTTGCGTTCCAGTGCAGATATTCCTTTCCGCTCCTTCGAACCGCGAGGGAAAGGGCAGCCTCCCTCTTCAAGCTCATCAAGATCCCCCAGCCGGATATGGAAGCCTTGCCCCTGCCGGGCTCTCTCACGTTTCTCCATATTCCTCTCAGGCCATTCTTCATCGCGTCGCGGAGGTTAAAGAGGCGAAGGGAAAAGCAGGCTGTCCTCAATGGCTGAATTCTTCTACAACGCCTTCGGCATGAAAATCCGATCCGAACTCCCCCTTGCCCTCCCCGTTGCCGGGGATACCGCCCCAGGCGACTGGCCTGTCGAAATCGTTCTTGGGACGGTTCCCGAATATCCCGCCCTTGCCCATTCCCTCGGAAGGATACGCTACGGAAGGCTGGGCGACACTATCATTTTCGATGTGCCCTGGGCCGCGCGATATTCCATGGAAGGCGATTCCAGGATCGTCGTGGACCGGGTCGCCGGCGCGAAGGAGGAATTTCCCGCCCTTTACCTGACGGGGCTGCTGCTCTCGGTGATGCTCGGCGCGCGAGGAGTCCTGACCTTGCACGGCAGCGCCGTGGCCGGTCCTACGGGAGGCCTTGTATTCATCGGGAAAAAAGGGGCGGGAAAGTCCACCACGGCCGCAGCCATGACCGCCCGGGGCTACAGGATCCTCTGCGACGACGTGATCCCCATAGCGGCCGGACCGCTCGTCCTGCCGGGCATTCCCCTTCCCAAGCTCCTTCCGGACGCCTACGAGAGGCTCATCGGCGATCCAGAGGACGCCGCCCACCTCTTCGACGGGGCGGGCAAGTATCACGCAAGCCTTCCTGCCGGCACCGAGGCGGCGGCCTTGAAGATGATCTTCCTCCTCGAACCATCGGAGGAGGCCGCCCTGCGCGTCGAACCGGTGAAGGGCGGGGCGAAAATCCGCGCCATCCTCGAGAATGCCATCTCCCTCGAAGGCCTAGACGATCCGATGCTCCTCTTCTCCCACGCCTCGGAACGGCTGGCGTCGATCCCCCTCTTCAGGGTGATCCGGCCCGTTTCGGGCAACTGTCTCGATGAGCTCGTCGCTGCTATAATCGGGCTGGACAAGAAAGGGACGCAGTCATGATAAAGCTGAACAACGACGTGAGAAAATGCCTGATAGACGGTGAGAT
This sequence comes from uncultured Treponemataceae bacterium, assembly GCA_964604295.1. Taxonomy (GTDB): domain Bacteria; phylum Spirochaetota; class Spirochaetia; order Treponematales; family Rectinemataceae; genus CAZRYP01. Next base: position 10,198 of record CAZRYP010000011.1, on the reverse strand, counting down.
GGTGCTTCTCGACAGCCGCGGCGGCGCGTATTTCGGCCTCAACGAAGTCGGCACCCGCATGCTGGAACTGGCCCTGCAGGCCAAGGATAGGGAATCCGTGATCAATCTCCTCCTGGATGAGTTTGAAGTAGACGAAACCGTCCTCGGGAAAGATTTCGACGAGCTTCTCGACATCTTGTCGGCCAAAGGTTTGATCGTCGGCCATGAAGAATGAATCCGTACTTGGAATGTGGTTCTCGCTCGCGCTCATGGACCTGAGGCTCAGGCTATTCCCACACTCTCTCAACAGGGAACTGCTCCGGGCCGATCAGCCCGCGGACCCAGCTTCCGTCGACGCGAGCAGAAAGGAAGAGATACTCATGATCGCCCGCCTCGTGGGCGCTGTAGCGAGACACCCCTTCGTTTTCAACATGTCCTGCTTGCGCCAGGCTTTGGTGATACGGTTCAAATTGAGGTCACGGGGCATTCCGGCCGCTTTGGTGTATGGCGTCCGCATGAACGCGGGGGAATTTGGCGCCCATGCCTGGGTGGAGGCCGGGGGAATGAGTGTCAACGGTGCGCCGGATGATCTCTACCATCGGTTTGATAATGGTGAGCAGAAACCCTGACAGCTTTTTATAAATGGAGTCGAGGTATTCACTGACGCGAGAAAGCCAGCCCGAAAGTCCTGCCGCCTGGAGCCGGCGCATCTGTGTCCTCGATCCGTATAAAATAATCACCAGGATTGAGCGTCATGTTAACTGGCTGGTCTCGATTGGTCGTAGTGAATTCCAATGCAGGTAAGCCCGATTCATCCAGCACCGTGGTATATAAATCACTTTCAAAAACTGACAGTTTTATCTTTGCGGTATAGCCCGCTCCATTATCCTCAGAATTAGCATCTTTGAAGGATAATGAAAGCGGGGTTTGCTCATATATTTTCAGGCGACACCATGCATTAATTTTTGCGGCCGAAAGGGGATCATAGATATTATCCCTGATGTTTATCGTTTCGAGTTCTTCACCAGGATCCTTGATCACCAGGTCGCCATATACGCTCACGATTAACCCTGTGGATCGAATCCTATAATCGAGACTTACTTGTTCGGATGTAGAGCCATCCGATGAGAACCCCTTGAAGGAAAATGTCATTGTCCCAGTGATCTTTCCTGGAGTGGTGGTGTCCCATACCCAGATTGGATCAGAAGCCGTTACCGTGCCCGCATCTCGTCTATATCGAATACTGACTCCTGGTTCGGCTTTCATTCGTATATAGCTGTTCGTCACAACCATGCCCGAACCTGGCACTATGATCAAGCGATCTGTACCAAGGTTGAAATTTGTGTTATTTCCGATTCCCGCTTCTGAAACGCTCAATGAGGGTTGTTCCACAAACCAGAATGTTCCTGCCGATCGGCCGGATGATGGACCTTCAGCCGCGATAATACCTGCCTCGGATAACCATGCTCCAGCTTGATAACGATAGATCTCCTGTGATTCTTCCGATGTCGAATCATATCCTCCGGCGAGAAGTATTGTGGCATCATCTAGAAGAAGTATTGGATGGGAAAGGGCTTTGGGCAAAGATGAGATGCTGTAGCTTTCGAGCAATCCGTACGTGCTTATTGGGAATGCCACCATCTCGGTGAGTACATTTCCCGATTGAGTGATTCCTCCCGCGACCATTAGCGTGCCTTCTGATATGGTTGAGGCTGTATCATACCTGGGTGTCGGAAGCGTCTGAGGGCTATGATACCATTGGCCGATAGGACCGTCTCTGGTGATCCTGGCATGAACTATTGAATCCGTCGCTCCCGATTCATCCTTGCCGCCTATCAGGAATACTCGTCCGTCGTAGACTTCCCATGATGCATGGGATCTTTTTCCATCCAAAGGGATGGTGCCGGTTTGCCAGGTTCCCGCCGCGCCAAATCCAAGAGTCCCGTCCGAGGCTTTGACACTGGTGAAAAATATTGTTGATGTGGGTCCATAATCATCGTCCCCGCCCAGAACGTACATGAAATTGCCCGCGGCGAACGCCGCAACGAATGCCCTTCCTTCCGGGAGTGGGGCTGTTTCCGTCCAAGAAAGAGTTTCTGGTTTACCGGCTTCATCCAAGCTTATCCGTGCCATCAAGACTGTCGATGTTGTTGAGCCGGAATCATCCTTTCCGCCAATCTTATAAAGGTACGATCCATGACGGACTATTACCGCGCCCGTGTCCTCCGGTCCTTGGCGAGCTGAAATCGTTGTGGTTGTGCTCGTGGTGATTGTTGTTGTTGTACCTATAGGTGTTGTGGTTGTTGTCGTTGTTGGGCTGGTAGGCTGAGGGCAGGCATATAGTCCAAAAATGAGAAGGCCAGCCAAGATAAAATGTAAAAATCCATATTTATGGATTTTCTTTGACATATCATGCCCTTTTAATATTCCTGCTTCTCTGGATAGAAGATTTTCCTTACTATACTTTCTAGCCAAGTTATAGAAGCGAACTTTTATCTACCATTTACAATATACGCCAGAAAGGTGAAAATCTGAAGTGCTGTGCTTAACCCTTTTAAAAAGAGGCCATGCAGAAGCTAACTCCTGCATGGCCTCTTTTGGGATTAACTCCTGGAAATCAGAAATAACGTGCAGGACGAACAAGGAATGTTGTCAAATCTTTGTTGTTAGTATTGCTTGTAGCTCCTGTATTTGTTAGAGCGGTTCCGCTGCTGCTACCAAAAGTATATGCCGCAGCATTGTATGCATCCAATTCTGAAGAGCTCCAATAAGTACCCTCTAGAACAAACTGCCCTGTAGTTTTTACTGAATACATCGCTGAAAGCGACGCGCTTGAAGGTAGACCCCAATCGCTGTAACCATTCAGGGTTATACTGCTTCTGGATCCTGCAGGATTGGAGATTGTCTCGACGGTAGTAGTGATCGTACACCCGTTTCCTGTACCGCCTGTAGTTGCGGCACCAGTTGCGGCACTGTAACCGCTTCCAAGTTCTTTATTGAAGGCGTTGGTTGCATCAAGCTTAAGTGTAGTATCTATACTATCAACTCTCCCGTTGCCAGCATTAACCGTAAGGACTCTTACCTTGCCACCAGTACCACCGCTAATAGTGAGGATATCACCGACAGTATAACCAGTACCCTTTGAACTCAATGCAGCTGTAAGGATACGACTGTAACTGGAACCTATAACAGAGTTTATCTGAGTTGTATTCGTCTTACCTGTGCCAAGCGTTGTCGATGTTCCGGTTACTAAGATGCCTCGCTTGCCCCATATCGCAGCTGGATCTGCTTCCAAGGTTCCCAATCCGCCAGACCATCCATACGGAGCAGCTTCGAGGTAATTATGATTGACATTATCAACTGATGCGATATACCCGCCTCCCGGTCCGAAATCGCCGATCGCGTAACCCGTATGTGTGGGAATAGAGATATGTGTGTCCCCGTTTTCAACTGTTAGAGTGCCTGATCCTGAGTACCAGTGCTTCT